>DATLVQ010000105.1:0-13589 GCA_035577325.1 Bryobacteraceae bacterium
AGTCTGTCCGGCGAAACGTGCGCGACAGAAACAGAACGGGCAAAAATGCCAGCGACGCGCCCGTCCAGGCATACATGCTGTCCAGGTGGTTGGGAAGAACGGTGTACGGCGCGAGCGCACAGATTCCGCCGACCAGGAAAGCCGCTGCCGTGATCATCTTCTCCCGCTCTTGGTATAACACCGCGATTCCGCACAAAATCAGCGCCAGCACTGCCGGATGAAGCAGGCGTTGGAAATAGAAAAGGAATGCATGTGTGACCGCCCCAGGCTCGAGAGTCACGTGGTATGCGCTCGTCGCATCTATATTCAAATGCAAAAATGTTTTCAGGGAATAAGCGTTGGCAACCAGGCCTGCCGCGAAGAGCAAGAGCGACGCTCCCAGAAGTATCGCGCTAGCGCGCCGCTGTACGCCGCGACACAGGAAAGACTGCGCAGTCCAAAAGACCAGGGCCGAAACAAAGTACGTTTCTTTCGTGAAAGCCACCAGCAACATGAGAATGGCGCAGATAGCCAGGTACCGCGGCCTGCCGTTCTCCCGGTAACTGTACCAGGCGCGCATCGCCAGAATCAGATAGAAATACGACAGCGTTCCGAACGCGTCATGCAGATAGTTCACGTAAAAATCCGGATGCGCGAACAGCAGCACGCAGTAGGCAAGCGCCAGGAACCAGGAAACCGGCTTGCCGAAAATGCGCTGCGCCAGCACGATTGTCAGGACCGCATTCGCGATTGTGATCACCACCAAAATCGATAAGTAGCCTTTGAGCCCGGCCTTTCCCAGCGCTTCCGTCATGAGAAAACCGAGCGGGCGCGGCCATTGCAGCTTCTCCCACAACGAGTGGCCGTCAAAACTGAGTCCGGGCGGAAAATAGAAATCGTCGTGATGCGGATAAAGAGGGTGAAAATATCCCGGATAGATAAATTGCAGGCATGCCCAATATGCCGTGGCTGCGATGGCGAACACCTTCATTTGTACGCAGCGCAGACCACCCGCTTGCCGCGCTGGTGCTGCTCATAGGCGCCCGGAGGTGGGTCGATGATCTCGGTGCGCCGGAATCCCGCCTGCTTCAACATAAAATGCAGCGCATTGAGCGATGGGCAAGTCGCCAGTGGCGAGGCGCCCGTCTCGGCGTTCTGGTTGTAAAACTCGCCTGATTCGTCGATGAGCGCCAGCACACCGTGGTAAGGCCGGGTCCATCGGCCCGCACCCCACTCTGCGTGACCCTCGACTTCGTCCACCACCTGCGTTTCGATGACGCAGAGCTCGGTCGTCAGCCGGCAGATGTTGCGCAGGCACAACATCGGATTTTCCAGGTGATATAGAAGGCCGAGAAATAGGCAGAGCTCGTAGGGCTCGTCAACGCGCAGGTCCTCGCAGTTCCGTTGTTCGAACGACACATTGCGCAGCCCGATTACCTCGGCCACAAACCGTGCCTTTTCCAGGCTGGATGCGCGCACGTCAACTCCGTGGACTTCGCGCACGCCCTTGCGCGCCATCGCCGCGGAATAAAATCCTTCATGACAGCCGACATCAATGCACCGGATCTGGCGCAACCGGTCGCCGAAGTGCGCGTCCACCACGCTGTTCAACATCTCCAGGCGCGTTTGATGAATGGGCAGAATCTCCGGCGGCAGAATGGAAGCGGTCCGGCCGTGTGCGCCCAGGTCGAACTCGTAGAACCATGGCCCCAGCGCCGCGATGCGCTCCTGTACTTCCTGCGTCGTCGCCGCCATCAGCGAGTCCTCTCGAGCCACGCGCCCGGCCAGTAAGTCACGTTTTGGGTGAGTTCGCCGTCGTGAAAAAGCCACGCGGGTTGTTGCTGGCGGAACTCCGGATGCCGGGCGGCAAATTCATCGGCCGCCGCGCCTGGATTGTCGGCGACCCATTCCGGATGCCCGCCGGGAACGTCCGCCAGATCGCGCATCACGCCATCTGCCGCGATGATGTACGAGCCGGATGTGACAAAACGCGAGTAGCACTCCAGTTCGCGCGCGACATGATCTTTGGTGTGCGCGGAATCCAGAATCACCAAGACGGCTTCCCGGGGGCGAATCATTCCAGCCACGCGGCCCACTACCTCAGGTGAGGCGGAATCGCCTTCCACCAGAGAGATATGCGGCGCCAACTCATGTTTTCTAATTGCCGCGCGCGTACTTTCCTCGATGTGAAGATCAATGCCGATCACGCGCCCCTTGCCGAGCGCCCGGCAAAGCGTCGCATGAAACATCAGCGAGCCGCCCTGGTTGACGCCGGTCTCGATGATCACGTCGGGACGAACGCGGTAAATCACTTCCTGCAAACGGATCAGATCCTCCGGCATCTGCAGCACGGGACGGCCGAACCAGCTGAAGTTGTGGTAGTAGCGCAGACTCCAGCCCACTCGTATCCACTGCAGCGAGATAGCGTCAAACGCCGCTTTCGAGTACAAATTGAGGGAGCGCTCCGATCCGCCATCCACCGTGGTCAAGCTACCCGCGGCAGTGTCGATGATGATTTTCACCCGCCCATTGTAGCGCGGGCGCCGGGCGCACACGGTGTGTAGTGCGTGCATGCAGGCGCTACTGCGCCACTTGATGTAAACGCCGGAAAGCGAGTGAAAACCCTGATTCCACGATCACGGATTAATCGCCCGACCCGACATTTGCCGGCATGTTGATCGCGATCTGAATCGTCGTTTACATTCTCGGTAATGCCGCGAACGTAGATGGGAACACCGGTGGCATTACATTTACGCGAACACGCCGGCTGAATGGCAATAGGTGCAGGTTCCGATTTCACCTGGCACCCCGGTGAACCACGGAAATGGCCCTCCGCATATGCGTAGAGCACAACCGGCACCGCGACGATCACGGCAACTTTGGCGACGCGTCATCATGTTAGGGCGAGCCTTCGACGTCCGACTTGTTCGCTGTCAATCGAAGCACGGCCCCGAGCGGTTTGGGAGAATCGTTTCGATTCTACAATGTGGCTTCGCGCCGTGTAGTTTATCCGGAGAAGGCCGCGCCACCCATCTTCAGCAGCACGTAGACTGTCCAGCTTCCCAGCACGCACATGAATGATGTGCTCCAGGAAATCTTGCGCGCCGCGGCCGAGACTCCGGTGGCCATCAGTACCATCACCCATAGACTGAACGCATCCAGCGATGCCGCCAGGCTGTAGAGCCATTTTGGCGTGCTCACCGAGTCCATGAACGCGCCAATGTTGGTCAGGATGGGGTTCTGCAGATCGAACTGGTCTGGTTCCTTCAACAACATCACCGCCAGTGCCATGAGGCTAGAGAAAATCAGAGGCACAAACGAGTAGCAGCAAATCGCGTATATCTGCTTGAAGGAAAGATCGGCGCCGAGCAGCGAGCGGAAGAGCAAAAGGAATATGCCGGAAGTGACTAGCGCGAAGAATGGTATTCCAAAAACGGCAGCGCCATAGGCGAAGTACGGGGCTACTTTTACCTGGATAGCCAGGGTTTGCGCGCGCTGGTCGGCGGGCATATTCTGCATGCGCGAATTGGTTTCCATCTGCTGGCGGAAAAAGTGCTCCCAGCCCCCTCGCTGCGTGAACGTAACGCTGAATACCAGGCTCAGCGCGATCACGATCACCAGCGGCGGCCACCAGCGCGGACGCGCGGCAATGTCTCGAAAGGTTGCGCCCGGTTCCCAGAGGACGCCGGACAGGCGGGCGAATTCGCCCAGCTCTTTGGCTGGAGCGGATGGTACGGTTGCAGCGGCTGACATATGGCCTGCCATTCTACACCCGGCGTTGATCAATAGCACCCCCCTCCAGGCGCCAGGGACGATTTGCCTCTCACGTCGTTCGCCCTTATCATTTCCTTCATGAACCGAAGGCAGTTTCTTGCGTCCGGCGCCGTTTCGGCCGCTCTCCCCTCGCTCGGCGCCGCGGACGCCATGAAGAATCAGATCAAGATCACCGGTCTCGAAACCGACGTGCTCCACTTTCCTCCCGGCCGGCAGTATTCCGATGCTATCCACGATTTCGGTAAAGAAGCCGGCGGCGTAGTGCTGCGGCTGCGCACCGATGCGGGTATTACCGGATGGGCCTACAGCTCATTCGGGATGGTAGGCGGCGGCCCGCGCGTCCTCGAATCCATCCTGCAGAACGAAGTGAAGGCCGTGATCGCCGGAAAAGATCCCGCGTTTCCGAAGCGCCTGCGCGCGGATCTCTGGAAAGCTCTGGAATATGCTGGCGTTCAGGGGATCACGCAATTCGCCATCGGCGCGGTGGATATTGCGGTTTGGGACATTCTGGGAAAAGCCGCCGGGCTGCCGGTGTACAAGATGCTGGGCGCCTACACCGACCGGATGCCCGTGTATTCGATGTGCGGCTGGTATTACGAAAACGATGGCGATCTCTCGCAGTTCAGGAAATCAGTTGACGACGCCTTTGGCCAGGGGTTCGAGGCCGTCAAAATCAAGGTAGGCCGCGGCTCGCTCGATGAGGATGTCAAACGCATCGATGCCGCGCGGGCCATCGCCGGGAAAGAGCGCCGCATCATGGTGGATGCGAATCAGAAATTCAATTTGAATGAGGCCATCCGCCGCGGCCGTGTTTACCAGCAGATTGGCTGCTTCTGGTTCGAAGAGCCACTCGCGCCGCACGACCACGCCGCCTTCGCGGAGCTGGCCCGCGAACTGGACATCCGCATCGCTACTGGCGAGAACGAGTACACCAAGTACGCGTATGTGGATCTCATCGGCCGCCATGGCGTCGATGTCGTGCAGCCCGACAACCGGCGCACCGGCGGCGTCACGGAATGGATGGAAATCGGCGCCATCGCCGATGGTTTCGGACTTGAACTGGCCAGCCATGGCGGCGGCCCGACCAATCTCCACATGCTGCTGGCCATGCCCAACGCTATTTACATGGAAACGGGCAGCCTCAAGGGCGATTCGTCGAGTGTCGAAAAACTGCGGCCCTCCGGCAGTGCCGTGCTGGCGCCTGAAATGCCGGGAATCGGCAGCGAATTACGGCAGGATTACATCCAGAAATTCAAGGCTTGATCAATGGGGGCCCGTTCCCACAGTCACGTGCCATCCTGCGGGAGCGGGTCGTGCGGAAAGTAGAACCGGGTGCTGCACAAGTGGCAGCTGTACGGGTTGCGCCCAAACAGCCGGAGCAGCCAGTCGAATACGCCCTGCGCCGGGTTAATGCGGTTCGAGTGGCAATTGGGGCAAAGAAACGGCATGGCTTTGAGGATCTGAATATCCATCAGCTCAGCGCGAAGGGACGCGCCGGATCACCCGTCCGCCCATTTCGTCAGGAGTGGATCGGGTGTAGGAGTCCCGCGCCGGGGCCGCTGCGCGAGCGGCATTCGCTTTCATGAGGGCCGGCTGGACTTCCACGAGATAGTCGTAAATTCCCCGCCGCCGCTCAACCTCATTCGGGGGAGCCACGATCGTCTTCTCGATAATCTTGCAGCCCTCGACACTCTCACCCACTTCATGATTGAATCGGGATCGAACCGTTTTGGTCATGGATTGTCCTAGACTTGCCGTCGTACTTATTGAATCAGCCTTTCGTGTCCAGCTTGGCGTGAGACAGCCATTCCACCGGATGAGATCGAACCTGCGAGTTCCGCTCGAGGATATCAGCCCACTTAGGGTCGCCTCTCAGGTTGAGAAAGATTCCGAGGGTACCTTCATATGACCCTCTGGCGAGAAACACTTCATCGCCTTTGTGAAATGTGGCCAGATTCTCCGGGATTTGCATGTCCGTCCTCTCTTGGCAAGAGCCATCCGGGACGGACGGTGAAGGTGGCCGGAAAACAGCTAGGCCGCTCGGCTCATGGTGGTGATGCCAACTTCAGTTTAGCAGACTGTGGGGTTGTGTATGCGCCGACGGGAAGTGGGGTTTCTATGACCACATTACCTGCCGACGCGCCTCGCGACGATTTTAAACCGGATGCAGCCCCGATTGGCCACATTGGCGCCGAATCGGGGCTAAGGTGTGAAAACCTACCAGCGCTTGCGGAAACCGCCGCCACCGCCACCAGAACTGGCGCGGTCGGACTTTGGGCGGGCTTCATTGATATTCAGCGCTCTACCATCGACGGTTACACCGTTCAAGGCCGCAATGGCCTTTTCACCCTCGCCATCGTTGTCCATCTCGACAAATCCAAAACCGCGGGGTTGTCCCGAATCGCGATCCGTGCAGATGTTGACTCGTCCAACGGTTCCATGAGTTGCGAATAGCGCGCGGACACTTTCTTCCGTCGCTCCAAAGCTGAGGTTGCCTACATAAATATTCTTCATTCGTTTTGTTTCCTTACTGGTTTGAACAGCGGCTAATTTGGAAGGTAGACGAATGTAGCGTGAGGCTAAACCGGTCGGCCTTGAATAATTGGCGGGATCAAATCCGCTCTAAGTGTAACATAAATGGTCTGGGTGTGCGTTCTTAAGTCAGTCTGTTCACTGAAGATGAGAGAAACGTGAGGGTTACAGCTTCCCGTAGATACTCGTTTTCGGGTGATAGTTCCTCCAGTCGAACCAGTAATCTTTCAGCACGGGAATACGCTCCAGGCATATACCCTTTGCTTTCCCCGAAACCGCGCAGCCCTGAAAATTCCATTCACTGCCGGTCGCGGCATCCATGAGCAGCGCCTCTGGCTTCGTCGCATCCAGACGGTAGAAATCGGGCGCGTCGTCGATGCCGGATATGCCGTCCCGGAATGCTCGTACAGATGTGTTATCGGGTCCAACCAGCAGCAGCACAGGCACGGCGCCCACATGGTCCTTGATCAGCTTCTCTTTGATTACCTGGTCATAAGGAAATGCTCGGCTCAACCCGGATGCCTGAATGCCGAGTACCAGGTCACGGGGTTTCATGCCATGCTCCGGAAATTGAATCACGGTTGGTACGCGCTTCATGTGCACGTCCCAATCCTTGGCTTCGTACTCGGAGACGTATTTGGGCATGTCCTTGAGCACCGTGCCTTGCGGTTCTTCAGCCTTCCACGTGGCGAAGGTGAGCTCGTCGGACTGAACCAGGACCAGATGCCGGCCCTTGAGCGGTCCCGAGATCGCCAGGCCGCTGATCTGCTGCCAGTAGGTCCCCGTCTGGTCGTCACGCATCAAGAAGTTCTGATTGTTGATGCCCGCCAGGTGAAAGGTCAGCCGCAGCCCGCCCACATCTCTCGTCCACACCAGACCGGTGTGACAGAGCGTTCAATACGTGGCGACGAGGGCCGTGCCTCCGACCACGTCATTCACGACATGGTGGTAACCCATGGCGCGGATCGGGTAGGCACGCGCGATGCCGCCGACCTTCACCACGATCAGCTTGTCATCCTTATCGAGCTTTACGTCGGCCGCTGTGGCGAACGCCGGATGTTCGATAGGGTGAAACATCAGCTCAAAGATGTTTACGCGCGCCACCAATGCCAGCAAGGCGGCCAATCCGGCCCCAACCAGTCCCAGCGCGCGCCACCACTTGCCACCCAGCTGGCGCCAGTACCAGCCTAGGGTAGCCATCGCGGCGACACAGCAAAACAAAGCAATCGATGGCCGGTAGCGGGTGACCACAAGGGCCGCCGCCAGTTCACGCGCGCCCTGCGGGCGGAATGGCCGGATCACGTACATCGGATAAATGACGCTGAATAGCGACGCCGCAAGGAAAGCCAGCAAGAGCAGCCCAAATCTTCTTGGAGTTTGGCGCGCGAGGTTCATGATGCGCTCCGGATCTTCGCCAGCGGCCGGCCGGAACCGTCCCACGCGATGCTGGAACAGCGCCGGGGGAAAACCAGCGCCCTGCGGGTGATCGGTTCAGTGGAAATATGCATCGGGACAACAACCGAACAGCCTAACCTAGCCAAGCCGCCGCCGGTTGACAATAATCGAAAACGATTAGCGCACGGCACGCGTTTGGGTGATCCGCGAAGAACCGGGAATGCCCAGGTTTGCAGCGTTTACGTTGGAGGATTTGTTACAGGTACGTGCCTGCCGTCATTACCTTCTCGGCCGGAACGTCGAGAGCCGAGCGAACTTTACCGGCAATCTCGGCCATGGTAAAAGGCTTTCTGAGAAATGGCACTCCTTGTTCGCGGACGAGCTTCGCTCCTACGCCAGCGTCGCCGCACATAAAGAGTACCCGGAGCCTGGGATAGTTTTGCCTGACATCCTCAGCCAGCTCCCATCCTCTGGCTTTCACGTCAACGAGCAGCAGCTGCACGTCACAAGAGGTCTGGTCGAGCGCGGCATACGCTTCGGCCCGGTTCCGAGCTTCAAGTATAGTGTAGCCCTGCTTGCCTAGCATGAACGCCGCCAGCTTCCGGGGTTCGGGATCGGCATCCACGAGCAATATTGTTTCGCACCCGCGTGGCGCGACGCTTTGAGTAAACGGCATTGCAACAGTGTGATCCCTCCGAGGCTGTCTGGCAAGCGCCGACTCTGGGCAGGCTGTGTGCCAGTGCACATTTTCGAAATGCTACGCGCTGCAGTTTCAGTCCCCAAACTTCTAGGAGTCATGGGATGGTACTCTGCGTAATCTGGGTTAAAGCCATGAATTAAATGGACTTTTTCGAGATACATCTCACGTTTTGGCTGCACCTCGGCACCCGATCTAGCCATGGTACTGATCCGGAGCTATTGCCGCGGATCGAAGTTGACGCGAACCGTCGCGCCGGCATCGACAACCTGCGCAGTTCGATGCCGCCCGTTCACAACGATTTCGAGACTCAGCTTGTCGCCGGCCCGGATTACGGCGAGATCAAAGACACTGCCGAACGCGTAAACATTCTTCAATTGCATTCTGTCCCACGCTTTTGGCAAGGCCGGTGTAATGTCGAATGAACGAAAGCCCGTGGGGCGAATTCCAAAGACGCCTTCGGTGAAAACGCGGCAGTAGAGAGCGCTCTCGGCGGCAAGGTGGGGCTGGGTACCCTCGGGACCCCACTCTATCGGGTACGGGACGTGATCACCGAGGAGACGGCGATTCGTGTACTGTTTCAGAAGATCGAGGGCTCGGTCCGTCTTGCCCGCCGCGAACGCACCGCGCAATGCGTATAGGGTCGAGCGATCGAAGAAGACTTTTTCGCCCGCCTGGCTCAAAAGCCCGTCCTCGGTCCAGAGCGTCGGAGAGAACAGGGCATCGATCGTTCCGTCCTTCCGGTCGTAGATGCCGACCGTCAGCGGAATGCCGATCCATGCGCGCAACACGTCGTTTCCGGCGTAGTAGCGATAGGCCTCAAAACCTTGTATCTTGGCGCCGAAATAGGTTGCGATGGCGGCGCGGATCTTGCCGGCCTGTTCCCTGTACGCGCCGAGTTCGGCGTCCGTCCTGCCAAGGTCGCGGCCTAACAACACGGCCGAATTCAACGCATCGTAGTACAGAGACGAGGTGCAAAGATTGGCCTTCCCCGCCGGGTACCGGCCTTCGAGCTCATCGCTCTCTGAGGCGACAACACCGGCGTCGTTTAGCCTGCGCCGGCAATACTCCAGGCACCAGGTAATCAGCTTCCAGAGTTCTTCAGCGGTTTTCCGGTCGCCATAAGCCAGCGCGAATCGCGCGGCGCCGTACGCGATCATTGCCATGTCGCCACGGTCGCCGGGACCCATCCAGGCGCCGGTTCCCTCCGCGACGACGGCGTTTGGCAGCGGCTTGTAATCCGCATTCATGTAGCGGTCGAACAGGCGCAGTTCATTGATCGCGGCTTCGTTCGCGACGCGGTCGCCCAGAAAAGGAAAAAACGGGTTGGCGTACTCGATCTGATCGTTGGCCCAGATGGTGGCATAGCCCCCGCCACCAGAACCGTGCATCAAACCGCCCTTGGTTCGATAAATACTCTCGGCGGCGCGGATCTTGGCGAGCGCGAAGGCGGTGTTCAGCACCGGGTCGGGCGTTTCCAACTGAAGATCGGCGAGAAAACCGTTCACACGCGCATTACGCGCGCTGTCTTCTGCATTCGCATCGATTTGCGGTGGAGCCGCCGCGACTTCCCTGGCGGTGAATGCCAGCGCAAAATTCGCGCTTTGTCCTGGATTGATACTCATTGCACGCGGCGGAAGCACTTCCGATGAGATCAGGTACTCGCCCGTCACGCCCCGCGCCGCATTCGTTCGCGCCGTCTTTTGGGTGTCTTCCACTTCCACGCTTATGGCTTTGGCGGAACGATTCGTGAATGAATATTTTTCAACGACCGCGGGATTTTCGTTCGATGGAAAAATAGTCCGCGTCAACGCGATGTCTCCATTTCCGAATAAGCTGTCGATCGTCATCAGACCACGGTGATGAATGCGGATGACGACCTCTTTGGCGGCAAGCCTGCCATCGATGAAAATACGCGGAGCCGCGTCTTCTCCGAAAACATAACTCAGGGTGCCGGATTTATCGTTCGGCAAGATCCGCAACGATGGAAAGGCGATGCGGTACGTCAGAATGAGCACGCCGTTCTCGCGCACGCCATAGCTCACAATGACCGATACCTGCCTGCCGCTCATCTCGATGTGGTCCTGGTGGGAGTCATCCGGCCGGACGTCCCAGGTGACGCCGCCATCGTGCGCAACTTTCCAGCGATGCTGCGTCTGTGCGGAAAGGGGAGGAGAGAACAGCAGCGGCGTGACGATGAAGAGCGATCGGCGAATCCAGCTGAGGGCACGGTTCATCTTCTTGGGCCGGACACTTTAGGTATCAGTGGATTCTAGCTCAAGACGTTGGTGGACCGCTGTTAATGTGAAGCGCCGGCGCATTCGCGCCCCACGCCCATCTCTTCAGCGCTTCTACGTGAATCGAATCAATAACCTATGAAGGGCCCGGTGCGACAACGTGCGTGCGGTGAAAAGCAGTGCCTCACGTTCTAACGAACCACCCTACACCAAAGAGGAGTACAAGATCCCAACTCAAGATCTGCTCGCGGAATCGTCGCGCGAACATGCGCAGGCACAACGCAGCGTTATCGACAAAATTTTCGACCGAGAACGGTTGCCGGCTGATGCGCAGATGCGGAATTACTCCTGAGCTAGAAAAATATCCGCCATCCGCAAAGCCAAGTCGCTTGCATCGAGATCAGTGCGGTTACAGAGCATGATGATCGTGAGATTGTCGTTTGTGAAGCGCTCAATAACTGTGCGAAATCCCTGCGTGGTTCCTGAGTGCCACATGCGTGGGCGGCGTTTGTATGGGTCCAGGAACCATCCGAATCCGTACGAAACCGGTTTGCCAGGATTCAAATTGTCGTCGCCGGGTTGCGTTGGCCAGTGTGGTTCCGAGCCATCGAAAAGCTTCGCGGCGGTCAGGCCCGCGTTCATCTCTTTCCGATTAAGCAGGGCACCGTTCCGCAGAGCCGCGTCCCATTTCGCCAAATCTACGAGATTGGAATAAACGCCGCCGTCGCCCAAAGTCGCCGAGGTAGGGCTCTGGTCCAATTCCAGGAACTCGCCGCTTGTCTTGGTGTGCCCATATGCTCGTTGAGGCGGTGTATTTTTTCCATTTATGTAAGCCAGCGTGCCTCTCATCTGAAGAGGCTCGAAGATCCGGTGGCGCAAGACTTGTCCGAACGGCTCACCAGATATCTTCGCTGCAATCAGTCCCAGTACGACGTATCCGGAATTGCTGTAGGACCAGTTTGCACCCGGCGCAAATTTCCCATGCGGTTGTCGCTTGAGCAGGTCCAGGACTTCGTCGTCTTGAATCTGGTGCGCCGACGTCCAGGCCGGTTCCCTGGCCTTCCCGGCGCCTTCCATCAGCTCTTCGTAGTCCGGCATCCCTGACGTGTGCGTGAGCAGGTGCCGGATGGTGATGCTTCGTCCGTAAGCGGGGAAATCCGGAAACACGCCGGTCAGGTTCTCGTCATATCGCAACTTTCCATCGTGCACCAGCAGCATGATCGCCATGGCGGTGAACTGTTTGGTGCACGACGCCAATCGAAAGTTGGTGTTTTCGTCGATTCTGGAAAAAGTTCGCAGGTCGCGAACGCCGTATCCTCTCTGAAAAAGCATTTGTCCGTTTTTCTGTACGAGAACCGCGAATCCCGGCGATTTGCCATTCGCCAGCGGAGCGAAGAGCGCATCGAGTTTGGAGATGGCCGCATCGCCCGCGCTCGCACTGACGCCGATGCCCGCGACACCCATCCACAGGAGGACCCTTATCGATCTGCGCATCAACTCTCTCTTGCTAGTGACGAACTATCGAGTATACGGTGTGTGCAAGTAGCCCGGCTCACTCGTAGCGGATCGCGGCCAGAGGATCGATCGACGCCGCTCTGCGCGCAGGCAGCAGAGTCGCTATCAGCACTACGACGCCCAGAATCGCCGCGGTGAGCAGCAGCGGCGAGGCGACATTCGGCAGTACGGCATCCTGAAAAACGCCCTGAAACACACTTCGCAGCGCGATACCGGCGGCGAAACTTCCAACAAGACCGGGCACGAGACCGCCGGCCAGGATCAGCATTCCCTGGCGCAGGAACATACGCAGCAGTCTGACTTTTCCCGCGCCCAGAGCGGCGCGAATACCGATCTCACGCGTTCGTTGCGAGACCGAAAAGGCCACCACGCCATACACGCCGACAGCGGCCATGCTGAGCGCAATGAATCCGAACCAGACCAGAATGCCGGAAATGATGCGGAAGGGAGCGAGACCTTCGTTCAAACGGTCGTCGAGGGTCTTAGCGTCGAACACCGGCTGTTGCGGATCCAGGGCGGCGATTCTGCGCCTGATTTCGGGCAGCAGATCGAGCGGCTTGGCCGGCGCGCCGGTGTTGCCTTGCGGCCGCAGGAGGAAATAGGCGTCGGCCGACGGCTCCTGCGCAAACGGAATATAGATCTGCGGATAGCCTGCGCGCGGATCGTTGTCGTTCCGAATTTCGGCGACAACGCCCACAATCCGGGCGGGTGTGTTTTTCATCCGGCCCAGCCAGACAGGTTCCCCAATTGGATTCTTACCCTTAAGATATTGCGCGACGAACGCATCGTTGACGATGGCTACCGGCGGTCTATCTTGCGTATCGCGGGTTTCGAAAGTTCTCCCGGCCAGCACCGGTGTTCGCAACACGGAGAAGAATTCCGGGCTGACGGCGTTGAACGCGGCTGAAGGAAGCCGGCGCGGGTCGGTCAGCTGCTGATCGCGCACCCGAAACGCGGTTCGGCCGGTGTTTCCCCCGAAGGGCACGAAGCGCGCAATCGCGGGCTTCAACGGCTGTCGGGGAATCGCGATTGCCTGCGCCGCCGATTCGAAGTAGATTCGTTGGCTCGCAGAGGTAGAGTACTGCCGCTCGTCCAAAGCCATGACGAAAGTCAGCACGCCTGAGCTATCAAAACCCAGGGGAGCCGACCAAGTGGCGCGAAAGGCTTCGACGAGAATGACCGTCGACGAAAGCAGAATCGTCGCCAGCACGATCTGCGCGATGACTAGTGCGAGACGGAGACGCCTGGTCTTCGGACTCTGCGACAGAGCTGAGCCTGACTCCTTCAGGACCGACACAACATTCGTGCGCGCATTTTCGAAAGCCGGCACGAGGCCCGAAATCAGCCCCGTGAGAAGCGTGATACTCAGCGCGAAGGAGAACACGGTCCAGTTGAGCGAAGCTTCGCCGTAATTGGGAAGGAATCCGCGGTTCTCGTACGGAATCAAGCTGGTAAGAAAG
>DATLVQ010000106.1:0-5926 GCA_035577325.1 Bryobacteraceae bacterium
CTCGCCGGCCACCTCATAGATGGGCCGGTTTTTGGTGCGCTCCAATACTTCGCCGAAGGCTTTCACCAGATCGAAAAGCGTGGCACTCACGCCCGCGTCGTCGTCCTCCGAGATGAAAGCCCTTACCTGCGGGTTGGACCACACGTTTTCCTCGATCAGGCGCTTCTGCTGCAGCATCTCGGCGGCGCTTTTGAACTTTTCGTGCTCGAGCAGCCGGTCGACCAGCTCCTGGCGCGGGTCTTCATCGGCGCCTTCCATAAGCTCGGGATCCTGAGGCAGCAGCATTTTGGACTTGATATAAATCAGCGTGGCCGCCATGTAGACAAACTCGGCCCCCAGGTCTATATCCATCTTCCGCGCCTGCTCCATGTACTCGAAATATTGCGCGGTAATCGTGGCGATGGGGATGTCGCGAATGTCGATCTGCTGCTTGCGAATCAGGTCCAGAAGCAGGTCGAGCGGGCCTTCGTACTGGGGCAGATGAAAATTCAGGGGCGACGACACTGAGCACTACGATAACACGGGCGCGGGGCGGCCACGCTGGACTTACTTGACATGCCGCGCGCAAGCGATCAGACTGTTTAGTTTCAGGGCTTTAAATCGATCCGAGCTTTCTTTGGCGCGGCCGCTAACCTTTGCACGATGCTCACCGTCTTTTCAGTGGATTACACAAAATCAGGGGCGCCGGCGTCTAAATGAAACGGGGCGGCGCTGGCCCCAGTTGCGCTTGATGTGGCGCTTCAGCGTTGACGCCTTCAAGATGACGCCCTTCTTACAAATGAGTAGCGCTTCATTACCGAGTTCGCTGCCCGGAACTGCCGCTCCAGTTAAGCCGCCCGCCGCTCCGGAACTTGTTCGGCCGGCGCCCCGAAAGCCAAAGCACGGCTGGCGCTGGCTGTTGATCGCGCTGGCTATCGTGGGGATTGGCAGCTTGGCGTGGATTGCTCGCCGCCAGGCGGGCGCGGTCAAACCTGAAACTGCGGCCTTGCGGACGACTACTATCGCGGCGGGAGATCTGGATCGCACCATCCGCGTGAGTGGAATTGTCACGGCCGAAAAGTTTGCGGCATTGATGGCGCCTCGTTTGCGCGGCAGCCGCAGCGCCTCGGGTGGCTATGGAGCTAGCGGCACGAAAGCGGTTGGCACCGGATCGTCGGCCACCAGTTCTGCGCCTGCCGCGTCAAGCTCTGGATCGTCGTCGTCATCCTCCGGTTCCACCGGCACAGGCACCCGCCAGGACACGTCAACTACGAGCACAAACACGGCGTTAAACGCGCAATCGGCAACGGCGGGAGCACCCGGAGCGCCGGCGTCCAGCCTCGGCGCGATTCGCGGCACTACCAACCGTTTTACCGATCGCCTGGCTTCGCAGACCACCGCCAACAAATCCACGGCATCGGGGAATAGCGCACCCACAAGCTCCACGTTGGGCGCAAATGGGCTGGGATCGACTTCAGCCGGGCTGATCGGAACAGGGGGCTCGGGACAGGGAGGCGGCGGCGGAAACGCGGGCGGCGGTGGTGGCGGCGGTTCCGACTTCTCACTGGTGCTGGTGGAAGTCGCCAAGCCCGGCGTCCGCGTGAAGAAAGGCGAGATCGTTGCCGAATTCGACCGCCAATATCAGTTGAACCGTCTGGATGACTACAAAGCCACCGTGGCTCAATTGGACGCCAACGTTAAGAAATTGAAGGCCGATCTGGCCACCGCCAAGGAAGCGCACCGGCAGCTGGTCAACAGCAGCAAAGCCAATTGGGACAAGGCGCTGCTCGATCTGAAAACGGCCGAAGTGCGGTCCGCCATCGAAGCGGAAGATTTGCAACTGGCGGCGCTCGAAACCGAAGCCCAACATAAGCAGGTGGCCGCAGAAGCGAGGCTGGTGGAGAGTTCGCAGCGCTCCCAGATCCGGGCCGCGGAGATCGACCGCGATCAGGCCAAGATCGAACTCGAACGCGCCACCATGAACGTAAACCGCATGATCGTGCGTGCGCCCATGGACGGCATCGTGGTGATGCAGAGCATCTGGCGCGGCGGCGATTTCGGACAGGTCCAGCAAGGTGACCAGATCTGGCCGGGCATGACGTTCATGCAGATTGTGGATCCAAGCTCCATGGTGATCATGGCCAATGTGAATCAGGTGGACGCGGAGTCGGTCAGGCTGGGCTCGAAGGCCATAGTGCGCCTGGATGCCTATCCCGGGTCCCAGTTCGCGGCGCGCGTGGTGGGCATCGGCGCAATGACCAAGCCGGGCGCGTGGCGGCCAAACTACATGCGCGAGATTTCGATCCGGCTGAAGCTCGAACAGATTGATCCGCGCGTGATTCCGGACCTCTCGGCAAGCGCGGACGTGCTGCTGGCATCGGAAAAGCAGGCGACGCTCGCGCCGCTCGACGCCGTGTTTTTCGATGGGGCCGCGAAACCGTTCGTCCTCCTGCAGACCTCCGCGGGCTGGCAACGCCGCGAAATCGTGCTGGGACTGCGAAATCATGTGGCCGCGGTCGTGCGCGCAGGCCTCTCGCCCGGTGACGTGGTGGCGGTGGAGCGACCGGCAAACGGCAAGGCTCCGTCGTAGGCGGCGCCTTAGATCGCCATGTCCAAGGACCTAAAACCTAAACAGAAGCTCGGCCAGCGTCGGCTCTCGACGCGCCAGCGGATCGCGATCTGGAGCGCACTCATACTGGCCTGCGCCGGGGGTGTCTATGCGGCCTTCCACTACACCGGGACCACGGAAGTCGATGTGCCGGTGGCGCGGGTGCGGCGAGGTGACTTCATCGTCAGCGTCAAGAATCGCGGCGAGATTCGCAGCGTGCGTTCAGTGCTGCTCACGGCGCCGCAGGTGCCTGACCCGCGCATCGTCAAGCTGGCCGAGTCCGGCAAAGCGGTCAAAAAAGGCGACGTGGTTATCGCCTTCGACGGCGTGCAGCAGGAGCAGAACCTCATCGAGAAATCCACGGACCAGCGTACCGCCGACAGCGAGATCGTCCAGACCAAAGCTCAGCACAAGATTGAAAACGAGATGGACGGCATGAACCTGACGCAGGCCGAGTACAACGTGGAGCGCGCCAAACTCGAAGCCAGCAAGGCCGAAATCCTCTCGGAAATTGAGGGCGCGAAGGACCGGATCGACGTCACCGTTTCCGAGGGCGACCTGAGCCAGGTGAAAACCGCCATCCAATCCCGCCAGATTTCGCACTCGGCCGATATCGAGCGGCTGGACCAGAAGAAAGACAAAGCCATCCGCGATACCGATCTCGCCAAAGGCTACCTCACCAAGATGGTAATGCGAGCGCCCAACGACGGCATCGTGAATATTCTGCCGAATTTCCGCGCTGGCGGTTCATTCGGGCAATCGCCGCCGCCATTCAAAGAGGGTGATCGCGTTTGGACTGGCGCCGCCATCGCCGAGATTCCCGATCTTTCGGAAATGCGCGTTGAACTGAAGCTGGAAGAAGTGGATCGCGGCAAATTGAAACTGGGCCAGCCGGTACGCGTGCGCGTGGATGCCGTGCCGGAGAAAGAATTCAACGCGGACATGGACTGGATCAGCCCCATAGCCCAACTGGTGTTCCGCACGTTTCCACCGGAGAAACTATTCCCCGCCCGCGCCACTTTGAAGAATCTGGACCCGCGTCTGCGGCCGGGAATGAGCGCGTCGGCCGAGATCATCGTGGAGAGGCAGCCCGGCGTGCTGCTGATCCCGGCGCGCGCCAGCTTCATGTTGAACGGCAAGCCGGCGGTGTACGTGCAAAAAGGACAGCAGTTTCTAACGCGCATCATTGAAGTCGGAAAACGCAATGATGAGGACTTGGTAGTGCTCAAGGGGCTCACGGAGGGTGAGTTGGTGACGCTGGAAAATCCGGCGGAAGCCGCCAAGCGCGGGAAGAAGAAGCTATGATTCACCGGCGCGCTGGGTTGAACTGCGATTCTGCTAAGCCCTGCGGAGTTTTGTGGTCTTTACCGACAAAAGGCCGCCAGTTCCCCGGGGAAGCATGCATGGCCATACGATACCGAGTTTCATGAAGAAATTTCTGTTTCGATTCCTGATTCTGCTGTGCGTGCTGGGCGCGGCTTGGGGCGCCTACATGGTGGTGAAGCAACTGCCGGAGCGCCAGCAGCAGGTGCCCACGGCCAAGGTGCTGCGCGGCGATGTCGTGATCCGCGCCTACTCGCGCGGCGAGCTGCGCGCGGTGCGCTCGGCCACTCTCACCGCACCGAATCTCTTCGGTACCGTGCAGGTCACCAAGATTGCGCCGCTCGGTTCACTAGCGCACGACAAGGACCTGATCGTCGAATTCGACGACTCCGAGCGCCGGGCCAGCCTGGAGGAAACTCAGCTCGAGGTGGATCAGATCGACGAGCAGATCAAAAAAGCCCAGGCCGACCTCTCGATCAGTGACAGCCAGGACCAGGTGAATCTGCTCAAGGCGCGGTTCGGCGTGCGGCGCGCGGAACTGGAGGTGCAGCGCAACGAGCTGCTGGCGGCCATTGACGCCAAGAAGAACCTGCTGAACCTCGAGGAGGCCAAGCGCAGGCTGCTGCAACTGGAAAGCGACGTCAAATCCCGACATGAGCAGGCTCTGGCGCAGCTCGCCGTGCTGCGCGAACAGCGCAACAAGAGCATGATCGACGTGGAGCGCGAAAAAATGCGCATCGCGCAAACCAAGCTGCTCTCACCCATGACCGGCCTTGTCGCCGTGCGCCAGAACCGCGGCCAGGGTTTCTTTTTTCCGGGCATGCAGCTTCCCGATATTCGGGAAGGCGACACCCTGCAACCCGGGATGCCGGTTGCGGATGTGCTCGATCTTTCCGAATTCGAAGTCGTCGCGCGCGTCGGAGAACTCGACCGCGCGAACCTGCATGAAGGGCAGGATGTGACGATTCAGCTCGATGCCGTGCCCGATAAGCGCTTCCGCGGCAAGATCAAGAGCATGAGCGGGTCGGCCAGCGCCAACATTTTCTCCGGGGACCCGGGCAAGAAATTCGACGTCGTGTTTTCCATCGATATGCCGCAGCTGCTGAGCACGCTCGGCGCGAAGCCGGAAGACATCAAGCGCCTCATGGAGACCGCCGCGCGCAATGCCAAGAAAGCTCCACCTGCTCCGGCTGGGCCCGCGATGGCGGCTGGAGGGCCCGTTGGCCCGCCTGGAGCAAAGGTTATACCGTCAACTGCGGGCACTGTGAGGCCGCCATCGGGCACGACGTCTGCGGTTGTGGCGGCGCCGAACGCCGGCAGCGCACCCGCCATGCCTGCGCCCGGTCCCGGCAGCCCGGCCACGACGGACTTCATGAAGATGGCGGCTGCCGCTCTTCCAGCCGAGGTCGGGACCGAAGAAGAACGCGAGCGCGCCCAACTGCCGACGCCGCCCGAAGAAGATTCCCAATTGCAGGTTCTGCTGCGTCCCGGCCTGCTGGCAGATGTCGAGATTACCGTGGAACGAATTCCCAACGCGATTCACATTCCAGCGCAAGCCATTTTCGAAAAAAACGGCAAACCGGCGGTATGGGTGGAAAGCGGCCGCCGATTCGAGCAGCGCGTGGTGAAGCTCGCCCGGCGCAGCGAATCGACCATGGTGATTTCCGAAGGCCTCAAGCCCGGCGACGTGATAGCGCTCTCCGACCCAACGGCAAAGCCGAGCGATAAAAAGGGCGAGAAAAAGGCCGGGGCCGGTATGCCAGGGATGCCCTCCGGTGGCGGCAATAAGGTGGGCAAGTAAGCATGAATCCGCTCTCCGGATATTTGCCTGAGCTGACGATGGGTCTCGCCAGCCTGCTGGCGCACAAGCTCCGTAGCCTGCTAACCATGCTCGGCATGATCTTCGGCGTGGGCGCGGTGGTGGCTATGCTTTCGATTACAGCCGGCGCCGAAAAGCAGATGATGAGTTTCATCGATCAACTCGGCGTGAACAATATCATCGTCGAGGCGCACGAG
>DATLVQ010000107.1:0-4860 GCA_035577325.1 Bryobacteraceae bacterium
AACGGCAAGCGCTTCCGCCACAGCCAGACCAATCTCGGCGGCTTTGCGCCATGGAATCGCCGACTGGCGCAGGCGCGCACGGATAGTCTGCCCCTCGAGGAACTCCATGACGGCGAAGCGAACACCGTTGGCGTCGCCAATATCGTGGATCGAGAGGATGTTGGAATGCGACAACGCCGCAACGGCCTTGGCTTCGCGCTCGAAACGCAGCAGCGCGTCGGCGTCCTTGGCGAATTGTTCCGGGAGAACCTTGATGGCGACGTCGCGGTCGAGGCGGAGATCGCGCGCCTTGTAGACTTCACCCATGCCTCCGGCCCCGATCGGAGCAAGAATTTCGTACGAGCCGAGGCGAGTGCCGGGCGTGAGAATCATGGGTTTGCTAATCTGGCTCGGATAACGTAGTTTACCTCAACCCCCAATTGGAATTTGGCGTCGTCCGAAAGTGACATCGAAAACAGCATGGCTTGATGCAAGCGGAGAAAGCCCTGCAAAAGGCTTCCTCGGGATGGAGTGGTGATGAAATATTTGCGGATGTGTGTATGTCTGTCACTGTTGCTCTCGCCGGCGGTGGTCCACGCGCAGCCGGCGACCGCTTCCGATTCGGCCGAGTTGGTACGGGCGCTCTTGTCTCGCGTAGAGCAGTTGGAGAAGCGCGTGGCGGAGCTCGAGGGACGGTCGGGCACACCTGCGCCCGTGGCACAATCCGCGACTGGGGCGTCGCCCGCGGTTTCCGCGCCGGCGGCCCAGCCGCCGGAAACAGCAGCGGCCGGGCCCAACCAGGTTGCCTCGGCGCCCCAGGTTCACATGGGACACGGAGGACGCATGCCGGATATGAACGCGCCATCAACGCACCTTGCCGGCTTCAGCGATATCGATTTTTCCGCCACCGATAAGAAGGGCAGCCGCAGCGGATTCAATGAAGGCCAATTCGTATTACACCTGAGCTCCGCGCTGTCTTCGAAGGTGAGCTTCTTCGGCGAGTTGAGTATGACGGCGCGGTCCGACGCAGGCACCGGGACTCCTCCCGCCACTGGATTCAACGTCGAAGTGGAGCGCAGTATCATTCAATTCCAGGAGAACGATTACTTTAAAGCCTCCTTCGGCCGCTATCACACGCCCATCAATTACTGGAATGAGACGTTTCATCACGGGCAGTGGCTGCAGACCTCGATCAGCCGCCCGGAAATGGTGCAGTTCGGCGGCAGCTTCCTGCCTATCCATTTCGTGGGTGCGCTGGTGGAAGGGGCCGTGCCGGCGGGCGGCCTGAACGTCAATTACAATTTCGGCTTGGGCAATGGCCGCAGCGGGGTGATCAGCAGAGCAGGCGATTGGGGAGACATCAATAACAATCGCGCCTGGCTGGTGAACCTGTTCAGCCGGCCGAGCGCTCTCTATGGACTGCAATTTGGCGGCTCGGTTTATCGCGACTTGATTACGCCGGTCGGTCCGCTTGCCGGCACCGCGTTTCACGAGTGGATCGAGTCGGCGCACGTCGTCTGGAGCAAAGAAAATCCGGAGGTGATCGCCGAATTTTCCAATGTCACGCATCAGCAGGTCGGCGGATCGCTCACCTCCAACAGCCAGGCCTGGTATGTTCAGACCGCTTACCGTCTACCCTCGCAGGCCCGGCTGTGGAAGCCGTATTACCGGTTCGAGTACATTCACATACCTGGGTCGGATAAACTCTTCAAAGCTTTGCCGAGCCTAGCCGGATCTACCGTAGGAGTGCGCTACGATATATCAGGCTTTGCCGCTCTGAAGTTTGAGTGGCGTAATCTGCGGCGGCCCGGTGAGCCACGCGTAAACGGGGCATTCGCGCAGACGAGTTTTACGTTCTAGGTCCGAATCGTGCGCCGGTCAACAATTTTCCTGGGGTGCTGCTCGTCAGTGTTACTGCTGATAGGGCTGGCGTTGCTTGCGCCCGCGGCAGCTGATTCCTCGAATGGTGATGTCGCGGTCGTGGTCAATTCCTCCGTTCCCGTGGGAGAGATCAGTTTCACGGAATTGCGACGCGTGTTTCTTGGCGAGCGCCAGTTCTGGTCGTCGAGCCTCCGGATTTCACTGCTCCTGCACGCGCCGGTCGCACGCGAGCGCGATGTTCTGCTCAAGACGGTTTATGAAATGAGTGAAGCGCAACTGCGCCAGCATTGGATTGGCAAAGTGTTTCGCGCCGAGGTCCCCAGCGCGCCGCAGATGTTTTTCTCTGACGAAGAGATCACGCAGGCGCTGGCCGCAATCCCCGGCTCCATTGCGGCGGTCGACGCCATGCGGCTCCCGCGGGGCCTGAAAGTGCTCAAGGTCGATGGCCGGCTGCCGGGCGAGCCGGGCTACCGGCTGCGCTAGTCTAGACGGCCGCGGTCGGCAGTCCTAGCGCCGTCCTCCACGGGAGTAACCATGCCCGGCGTATCCCCGGCCGAAATATCCCCGGCCATAGAATCCTCTTCCATAGTATCCACGACTGTAGAAGCGGGGTCCAAAGTAAAACGAGAGACCTGAACCGTAATAGTACGGATAATAGCCGCCATAGTAATAACCGGGGTAGCCGTAGCCATAGTAATAAGGCGGCGGTGGCGGCGCACAACCGTAACCGGCACAGGCAGTTCGTTGAGGAGGCTGCTCCGACCATACAGGGCGGTCGTATTCATTAGGATCGACGTAACGGAAGGCTTGTGCCGAACGCTCGGTTGAGAACGTGACGGGCGCCTCGACACGGAACGTGAGCACGGATTCCGGATAAACGACCGTGGGATGCCCGCGCGTCAATAGCACGCCGATGACTCCGGCGACCGCCCCCGCGCCCGCGCCAATGCCTGCGCCCACGCCTCCCCCCGCTGCCGCACCTGCCGCCGCGCCGACTCCTGTCGTGGTACCGATGGCGGCCGCGTCGCGCCCGGTCGATGTCCCGCCGGCGCGCATGATCAGTTGCGATTGAATCGGAAGTTGTTGGCCATCCACAAGGGTCAGTTCGGTCAATTGCAGGCCCAGCCGCGAAACGCCCTCGACCCGTCCGGCCTTTTGCGCTTCTGCCACACGGCCGGCTACGGTTTGTCCGCGCTGCGCCACAATCACACCGTCCACCACGATGGGCTTCACCAGCGTTGCTGAAAATGCATCACCCGCCTGATTGCGGTCCGACGACAACCATTGGTCGACATGGACAGTGACGAACGTACCCGGTTTGATGGTCATTTGTGAAGGAACCGGCTCGGCCTCATACCGCTGATTTTGTGGGTAGCGGCGATAGGCATCATCGCGCTCGGGCGGACGGTCGGCCTGTTGCGGGGGTGGATCGCCCACGCGCCGCCAACCACCATTAGAGGGCGCCGGGCTTTGTTGCGGCTGGTCCGGGGGCGGCGAGTTATCGGGTGTATCCTGGGCAAGTGCGAGGCAGGTAACGGCCAGCAGATTCAACGTCAAACACGAAGCAGTGCGGATTGGGTTCGTTTTCATATTCTGCCCTACAGGTCTAGACAGCCGCTTCAGTGCACGAGTTTCGCCAACCGGTTTTTCAACCGCAAACAATTGATAATAAATGGTCTAGCTAGAGCTGAAATTGGCCAGAATGCACCGCCATGGTGGAATTAAGCCACTCGTTGGTTTGATGGGGATTTTCCCAGATGCCAGGTTCACCCGCTTGCATTCGCGCGGGCGAGCGACTACTCTTTATTTCAGTTCGAGGTGACCAGCTTGGAAGCCGTCCTTCAAACAACAGGTAAAACAGTCGCGCAGGAATCGATCCGACTGCCGCAACCGGTAACCCGCAATGTCGCGGTGGATGCATATCGCGGGTTCGTGATGTTTCTTATGATGGCCGAGGTGCTGCGGCTTTCGCAGGTAGCGGCCGCTTATCCGGGGAACTGGTTCTGGGGTTTCCTGGCGCTTAACCAGACACACGTCGATTGGGCGGGATGCTCGCTGCACGATACCATCCAGCCGGGATTTTCCTTCCTGGTGGGCGTGGCGCTGCCGTATTCGATCGCCAGCCGGCTGGCGAAGGGCGGCACGTTCGGCAAGATGTTCGGGCACGCGATCTGGCGCTCCATTCTGCTGGTCGCGCTCGGCATTTTTCTGCGGTCCATGCACAGCACGCAAACGAACTACACGTTTGAAGATACGTTGTCCCAAATTGGCCTGGGCTATCCCATTCTGTTTCTGCTCGGATTCCGTCCGCCGAAGTGGCAGTGGATCGCGCTAACGGTGATCCTGACAGGTTACTGGGCGGCCTGGGCCCTCTATCCCGTTGCAGGGGCCGGGTTCGACTGGCAATCGGTGGGCGTGCCGCCGGACTGGCAGCATTTCTACTCGGGCTTCGCCGCGCATTGGAACAAGAACGCTAACTTGGGGAATGCGTTCGACCAGTGGTTCCTGAATCTGTTTCCGCGAGCTACGCCGTTCGTCTTCAACAATGGCGGGTACCTCACGTTGAGCTTCATTCCTACGCTGGGCACCATGATCCTGGGACTGGTGGCCGGCCGCTGGCTCCGCACTTACTCGCCTCGCATACCCATGACGCGCATGCTGATCGCCGGAGTAATCGGCGTGGCGGCGGGTCTTGCGCTCCATTTTAGCGGCATCTGCCCAGTCGTCAAGCGCATCTGGACGCCAAGCTGGACGCTGTTCAGCGGCGGGATCTGCTTCCTGTTCCTTGCAGGTTTCAGCTGGATCATCGACGTGAAGGGCTACCGGAAGTGGGCGTTTCCGCTGGTAGTGATCGGCATGAATTCCATTGCGGCGTATCTGATCGCGCACCTGTTCGAGCGGTTTTTTGAAAGCTCATTCCGCATCCATCTGGGTGAGCGGCCGTTCCAGATCTTCGGCACGGGCATGGAACCGTTCATGATGGGCGCAGCCGTGCTGCTG
>DATLVQ010000108.1:0-6990 GCA_035577325.1 Bryobacteraceae bacterium
AGCCAGTTGGTACCGTTTGCCAAAAGCGTCGGGATTGCGGCGGCGGCGTTGTCCACGATGACGCTGGTGGTGGGCGCTTGCGGCAATGCCTCGGGCCGCATTCTGTCCGGCTGGATGTCGGACAGGCTGGGCCGCATCAACGTCCTGCGGACCATGATCGGAGTCTCTATGATCGCCATGCCGGCGCTGTTCGCTGTTGGCAGCAACATTGGAGCGCTATATCTGGCGGTATTCGTCGTCTACTGGTGCTATGGCACGCAACTGTCGGTGAACGGCGCGGCTGCCTCGGACTTTTGGGGCACAAAAAATGCAGGCATCAACTACGGTTTGCTATTCACCGCGTGGGGCGTGGCCGGCATTATCGGTCCACGCATCGGTGGCGTGTTGTATGACCGGTATCACGATTACCAGGCAGCCTTTTATACCGCCGCCGCTTTGGCCGCGGTAGCGCTGTTATGCGAGTTACTGGTGAAGCGCCCGGCGTCCGTTCCGGTTTACGCTACGGACACAGCCGTTCGAAGCAAGCCGGCGTAGGAGCGAGCGCGCATCAAGGCGGACGTATACTCAGGCTATCTATATGGTGTCGAGAAGACTCGGAGTGATCGCCGGTTGCATGGTAGCCATTCTCTCCGCGGCGGACTGGCCTGCGTATCGCGGGCCAGGCGCGGGCGGTGTTGGCGAAGGCGCGGCGCCGGCGAGTTGGAATGGCGACATGACCAAGGCGCCGGTTCGCAATATCAAGTGGAAGGCGCCGATTCCTGGACTGAGCCATTCGAGCCCGGTCATTTTCGGAAATAAGTTGTTCGTTACAACCGCGATATCGAGTGCGGGAAAGGCTCCGCTCAAGATCGGGTTGTATGGCAGCGGCGACTCGGCCGATGACGACGCCGAGCAGGAGTGGGTGATCTATTGCCTCGACAAACGGAGCGGCGTAGTTCTGTGGCGCCAGACCGCGCATCGAGGGAAGCCCAGAGCGCGGCGCCACACGAAGGCGACGCACGCAAACACCACGGTCGCGACTGACGGCAAACGAGTGATCGCGCTTTTTGGCTCCGAAGGTCTCTACAGCTACACGCTCGATGGCAAACTGGAGTGGCAGAAGGACCTGGGCACGCTCGACATGGCGCCATCGGATGATCGGACGCTCTCGTGGGGCTTTGCGAGCTCGCCTGCGCTTTTCGAAGACACGGTCATCGTGCAATCCGACAGCAAGAAGGACGGCTTTCTCGCGGCATTCCGGGCGGCGGACGGGCGGGAACTCTGGCGCGTGCCGCGGTCCACGGTGTCGGTCTGCAGTTGGGCCACGCCCGGTGTTTTCAAAGCCGGCGATCGGACGCAGATTGTGGCCAATGGCTACCCTTACATCGCGGGCTACGATTTCAAGACGGGCAGGGAACTCTGGCGTTTGAAGTCGGGCGGCGATATACCCGTGCCCACGCCGTTCATGGCCGGTGGTTTCATTTACGTCGCTAACGCGCACGGAGGAAAAGCACCGTTGTACGCGATCCGCCCGGAAGCGTCGGGAGATATTACGCCAGCGCCCGGCGCAAGTGCCAGCGCAGGCGTGGCATGGAGCGAAGAGCGCAATGGCTCGTATTTGCAGACGCCGGTGGTGTATGGAGAATTGATCTACGCGTCGACCAGCCAGGGCATTTTCAAGGCGTACGATGCAGGAACAGGTCGCAAGATATACGAGCAGAGGCTTGGCAACGGCGGGTCCTTCACCTCATCGCCAATAGCGGCCGATGGCAAGATCTACGTGACCAATGAAGAGGGACAGACGTTCGTGGTCAAAGCCGGGCCGCAATTTGAACTGCTCGGTACGAATGAGCTGGGCGAAATCGTGCTGTCCACGCCGGCGATCTCGGATCGAGTGATGTACGTGCGCACTTCGGCCAGTGTGCTGGCGATTTCGGAATGACGGAACGCGCGCGTTTACTCCTGACGAAGCGCGGTCATGGGATCGAGTCTTGACGCCCGGCGCGCCGGCAAGTACGCGGCGACCAGCGCCACAACCAGCAGCAGACCTGTCGCTAGCGCCAGGGTGAGCGGGTCTTGCGGAGCGACGCCATAGAGGCGGCTGTCGATCAAAGTCGAAGCCGCGTAGGCCAGGCCGCCGCCCACTGCCAGTCCGGCGGTAACGAGTCCCATGGTCTCACCGAGGATCATGCCGATGACGCGGCCTGGGTGGGCCCCCAGGGCGATGCGAACCGCGATTTCACCAGTGCGGCGCGCAGTGCCGTAAGAGAGCACACCGTACAAGCCGACGGCGGTGAGCGTGAGGGCGACGCACCCGAACACCACCGCGAGTTGCGTGGTTGTGCTGTCCTGCGCGATCAAGGGGGCGATCTGCTCTTCGATTGATCTTGCGGACATGATTGGCAGCGCGGCGTCCACCTGCTGGATCGATCTCCGCACGGCCGTCATCACCGGCGTGATTCCCGTAGTGCGAATCAAGAACGTGGGGTTGCTCGCATCGAGTGGCGGTTGCTCGGCCGGCACGAAGAAGCGCGGCTCGACGATGCCGCGCAGAGTTTGGGTGCGCGCGTCTTTGGCGACGCCAATAACCTGATAAGTCGTCCGCTTATCGTTGTTACTCGATGTAATGCGCATGCCAATGGGGTTCTGGCCGTTGAAGAACCGCTTGGCGAACGCCTCATTGATCACGCAGACCTTGGGCGCGGCGGCATGATCGCTTGCCAGAACTTCGCGGCCCAGAACGATGGGGACACCGAGGGTAGAGAAGTAACCAGGGCCGACGGAATCGACCGCGGAGTCGCGGTCGTTGGCTCCTTTGGGCGTATAGCCCTCCACCTCCACACCCAGCCCCGATTCTCCTCCGCTGAACAAACCCAAATGCGAAAAACTGGCAGCGCGCACGCCGGGAATCTGCTTCAACTCGCTCAGCAGATCGCGAAGCAGATTGTCGCGGCGCGCGGCATCATAGCCGGCTTCGCGTGTATCGACACGGACCAGCAGCAGATGTTCAGCGGGAAAACCGAGGTCCGCGCGCTGCAGATTATAGAGCGTGCGGGCCAGCAAACCGGCGCCGACGAGCAACGGTAACGAGAGCGCCAATTGCAGGCACACCAGAAACCGGCCCCAGATGATTTGCGCATGCGATCCACGAGCGCCGCGGTTCTGCTCTTTGAGACTGGCGCCCGCGTCGGTGTTGGTGACCTGCCAGGCGGGCAGAACGCCGAATAACAGTGCGGCGGCGAGTGTGACGGCTACGGCGAAGGCCAGCACCAGCGGGTCGAGCGCGAAAGTCATGTGGAATCGCGGGTCGGATGCGGCTATCATGCGCACCAGCGCGCCGTAAAGAAAGTACGCCGCGCCAAGGCCGGCCATGCCGCCGATCGCGGCGAGTGCCAGGCTTTCCGTAACGAGCTGGCGGATGAGACGGCCACGGCTCGCGCCCAGCGAGAGCCTTAACGCCATCTCCGCCCGGCGGGCCGCGCCGCGGGCCAGCAGCAGATTGGCAAGATTCGCGCAGGCGATCAGCAGCAGCACCGCGACCGCGGCCAGCAGAGCGTTAAGTGAGGTGGAGAAATCATGACGCGTCACGGAAGCACCGCCGGCGCCCGGGTGGATTTGGAGACGCTGATCCAGAAGCTCATGCCGGCGCTCCCCGGTCATGGCCGCGCCGTAGAACGATTCCAAACCCGCCATGAATATCGCGTTCGACTGGGCTTCCGCCTGCGCCGGAGTGACGCCGGGTTTCAGCCGCCCGAAAACATGGAGCCACATCGCCTTACCGGGCGGCGTGTCGTGCAGCCGAACCTGGCCGGGTATTACGCTGGGTTGCATCCGCAGAGGAAGCCAAAGGTCCGGCTGCTGCCCGCTGGTTTCGCCGATGAAGCCCGGCGGAGTAACGCCGATGATGGTGAACACGGTTTTGCGCAGGGTGAAGGCCTTGCCCAGCACAGCGGGGCTGCCGCCGAAGCGGCGCTGCCAATAGTCATAGCTAATGACGGCGTAGGGCGCGTCGACAGTATCTTCAGCAGTGGTGAATACGCGGCCGATCCAAGGGCTGACGCCGAGCGCCTGAAAAAATCCGCCTGACACGAGGCGGCCGCGCGCCTCTTCCCACTCGTGGCCGTCGAAGCGGACTTGCCAGTTCGTGAGGCTACTCTGCGAAGCCATCATCGCCGAGAAACTATCCGCGCGATCCTGCAGTTGCTCGAATTCCTCGTAAGTGAGCCAGTTCCGCGGGCCGTCGGTGCGGCCGTTCCACGTGCCGCTCCACATCCCCGATTCGTCGGGATTCGAGAGCATCACCAGCTGCTCGGGTTTGTAGATCGCCGGCAGCGGTGAGCGCAGCACGCCGTTCCACAGGCTGAAGATGGCGGTGTTGGCGCCGATGCCCAAGGCCAGCGAAACGATGGCGACGGCGGCGAAACCTGGCCGCGCGGCCATAGTACGCAGGGCGTAACGCAGGTCTTGCAGAATCACGTGGCCATGCTCCCTTGGGGCAATAGTTAGGGCGTCAAACGCCGCGTGTACCAACAACGCGGCCTGCTGGAGGCGGTCACCCGTGCGCCGGGCTTCACCCAGTTGCTCGGCGAACATGAGGAGCATCTGGTCGCCATACTCATGCCGGAAAGCGGCCGGATAGCAAAGTAACAACGCCCGGTAAATGGCTTTGGCCCGCGGCATGTTTGAATTATCCGCCTGAGTTTATCAGGCATCCGGCACCAGTCCGGTGGCACGCGCCTGTTGCAGCAGGGCGTTCAGCCGCGCGACTTCGGCCGCCGCCGCGCGCTTTCCAAAACGTGTGAGCCGGTAGTAGCGCCGCCGTTCGTCGGTGCTTGACGGGTCCGGACTCTCCGCGAGTTCCTCGATGAGGCCTTGCTCCAGCATGCGGCGGATGGAACTGTAGAGCGTCCCGGCGCTCAACTGCACCTTGCCTTCGGTGCGCGCGGCGACATCCTGCATGATCGAATAGCCGTGACGGTCGCGTTCGGCGAGCGCGATCAGGATGTGAAAGACGGCCACAGGCAGCGGCAGGAGCGAATCTGGCTTTGGATCGTGCATCGTTGGCTATATCACGCGCAAATATACTTTAAACAAGTATAGTTGTCAAGGGTA
This sequence comes from Bryobacteraceae bacterium, assembly GCA_035577325.1. Lineage (GTDB taxonomy): Bacteria > Acidobacteriota > Terriglobia > Bryobacterales > Bryobacteraceae > QHXW01. Next base: position 5,092 of record DATLVQ010000108.1, read on the forward strand.
GAGATAATTTTTATGTTGCTGGTCCAACTACGGATCGGGACGTGGTGCGACCGATGTCGAAGACTAGCCGGGCTCTGGTGGGATTGGATCAGTTCAGAGCCGCGCGAATCGCATGCCTGATCAGTTCGCTGGCGGTCGCGAACCGGTCCTGTGCGGCAGCTGCTCCGCCTGCCCTCAGATGCTCGGTACCGCGCTAAGAAACACCGAACAAACGATCTGAAATACTCGGCCTACATCTACTGGCTGGAGAAGATGTAACACTCGTGTTCCCCCGGCCGACGGACAAGGTACTCGAAATCATTTGCTTACGATGAGGACGGCTCCCGCTCCGCTGCCAGGAGTCCGTTGATTTCCTCATGGGGCAGAATTTCAACGCTTCGGGCCCATATTCGAGAATCTGATTGAACCGCGACTAAACCTTAGGGAGACTACGACCGATTTGTCACTAGCGCTCAAAGATCGCTTCATACGAAGCGCCTGGAGCGAGTGAAAGAGGCAGACTCAGTATGAAGAAGCTCATCGCGTTACTCCCGCATGTGGCGGCATTGGCTGTTTGTCTGACAGCAGCTGAACTTCCCGTGCCCCTTGGATCGGCGGCCAATTTCGCGATACTGGCAGGATCGACCGTTACCAGTGGGGGTTTTACCACGATCCACGGGGATCTTGGGATCAGTCCGGGGACTGCGGTGACTGGATTCCCGCCGGGAATCGTGAACGGGACGATACACGCAGGGGATCCTACTTCAGCCCAGGCCATAGCCGATTTAACGACGGCGTTTAACAACGCCGCTGGACGGTCCGGGCCGCCTACGGTGGTGGCCGGAAATCTGGGAGGCCAGACCCTTACAGCCGGACTGTATAAATCCACCTCCTCGCTTCAAATCACGTCCGGGGATCTCACTTTGGACGCCCAAGGCAACCCCAATGCGATTTTCATCTTCCAGATAGCTTCCACACTGACGACGACAGCCGGCCGCCAGGTAATCCTGAGCGGCGGCGCCCAGGCCGCCAATATCTTCTGGCAGGTCGGCAGCTCGGCGACCTTTGGCACAGGCTCTGTCACTCACGGAACCATAATGGCCGACCAGTCCATTTCCTTTAATACTGGAGCGACGTTAGACGGCCGGGCCTTGGCGCGGATCGGCGCTGTGACACTGCTGGCCAATCCGGTCACAAAGCCCGGGGCGGTAGTGCCGTCTCCTACGAACACGCCACCCACGGTTATTGCCACGAGCCCTGCTAATGGCGACACAGGCGTGCCCATCGGTGCGAGCATCACGGCAACTTTCAGCAAGACCATGGCTCTCTCCACGATCAACACGGGAACATTTAGTTTGAATGGAACAAACGTAATCGCGGGTTCGGTGACTTACGCAGGGGTTACTGCGATCTTTAAGCCATCGAACAATCTGTCGCCCAATAGCCTATATACTGCCACGATCACCACCGCTGCCACAGATCTGGCAGGCGATCCATTGGCCAGCAACTATGTCTGGAGCTTTAGAACGGGCGCAGGGACACAGCCGCCGACGCAACCCATGGTGACCTCCACAACCCCGCTGAATGCTGCTACGGGTGTCGCCATCAATAGCGCGATTACGGGCGTATTCAATGAGGCGATGGATCCCAACACCATCTCGACAACCACTTTTACGCTTCGGCAGGGGACAACAGGTATCGCAGGCAGAGTGACCTATGCGGGCACAACGGCAACCTTCAGCCCGTTGAATAATCTCGCGCCAAATAAGCCATTTACAGCCACGATTACAACCGGGGCGAAGGACCTCGCCGGCAGCGCGCTGGCAAGTAATTATGTATGGATCTTTACCACCGGTACGCAGACATCAGGCCAACCGCCGGTTTGTACCGCTGCCGCCAGTTATACAGTTCTGGCCGGCA
>DATLVQ010000109.1:0-4473 GCA_035577325.1 Bryobacteraceae bacterium
CGTCCCGATAAAGCACCAACTTGGCATGCCTGTAGGGCACGCGCGTAGATTGTGGCAGGATTTTGTCCCAGTTTGCCTGAACGTCGTTCAACACAAACTTGATGAATTCGTATTCCGGTTTCTCCTGAGCGTCCTGCCGAGTGCGGGCCCTGCTGTCTTCGTATGGCTGTGAAACAGACGGTGGCGACGCAGGAGCGGGACCAGAGCCAGAGAAGATAGAAAAAAGATTTTGGTGGAAGATCAGGCTCAGAACTCCAACTATCAGAACCCCCCCGACGCCGAGGTGCACACCCCCAAAACCGCCAAATCGTCCGCCGCCACCGCTATCGTCACGGCGATCTTCAATGTCTTGGTCGGAACCGCCCGGCGTCCATTGCATGATTTCGAATAAGCAACTCATGCTCCAAAATCAATCTGAGCAGAGAGGATTGAGGGGTTGCTCAGCGTTAGCTCTGTTGCCAGTGAGAAATGTCCGAAATTCTGAAGCTCAAGTTCGCTCGCTCGACGAACTTCAAGCCAGTTGTGATGATACACACGCGGTTAGGCCGGACCGGAATGCAAGGTCTGCACTCGAATGCTAAAGTTGCCGCTGCATCGTCGCGGGGGACTGGAAGACCGATCACCGGCTGTGCAGCGGCAACTTAGGAGCAGGCGGCTCAGGCAGCTCGTTTGCTTGGTCTGGAAATCTGTTTGACGACTTTGCCGGTAGCCTCGGGTTCCTCCAACCGCGTCGCCACGTCTGCCTGTGCGATGATGCCGACCAGCCGCCCCTGGTCGTCCACCACCGGTATCCGCCGCAATTGGCGCTGCGACATGGCATCCAGCGCGAGCTGCAGATCATCGTGAAGCCTGCACATCACCAGATTGCGCGCCATCACCTGCTCAATCCGGGTCTGCCGGGGATCGAGACCCTCTGCAACCACCTTCAACGCCAAATCACGGTCCGTCACAATACCAACCAATTTCTTGGTGTCGTGACTGTCGATCACGGGCACACCGCCGACGTCTTGGGCCTTCATCGATTGAGCCGCCAGATTGACTGTGTCCTTTGCCAGACAACACGTAAGATCCTTGGTCATTACATCGCTGCATTTTTTTCCGTGCATAAACAAGACAGGAGCAGTTCAAGTGCCAAAGTGGAAAGAGCCACCGCTTCGCAGTGGCAGCCTCCTAGATAGCCAGAATGCCAGCTACGCGCGCGGCATCTACCAGAACCCGCTGAGTGGGACCTTTCAGCGCCAAGCCCTGATTCCTGCGTTTAATGCAAGCGCGACACGCATTGACGGTGTTCTCATGTCTGGCAAAGCCAACGGCCGTAGGCGCTTCGCTGCTTTTCCACCGGCTCTCCTCGCCGCTCGCCGGTAGCCGCACGCAGTTCGCCGAATGGTGGATGAATCCTCCGCTGGCCTGCCCTACTATCCAAACTGGAGTGAGACAGATGACGACTTATTCCAGTTCTTCGAATTCCGGATCGGGTGTGACGGCACTGGCGCTGATTCTGATCGGCGCAGGCGTGTTACTGTTGCTCGACAACTTCGGCATTCTATGGATCGACCGGATCTGGAATCTTTGGCCGCTGACTCTGATCGCGGTGGGGCTGGCGGAGTTGCTCCGCTGGAGCCGGCAGAGGGAACCTGAGCGCTAAAACTGGTTGAGCGACAATTTGGGGGGAAATCCATGCCAGACAACCAAAGCGAGGAAGGCCGCGACCCGAATCCACGCGACTATGGTGAATCGCTGAAGGAACAGATCGGGAGGCGGGCCCGGGCCGACTGGCAGGGCCCGCCGGCCTGGCACGGCCGACGGCGTCGCGGCTCCCACGGACCGGGTATCGTCTTCGCCTTCCTGATGATCGGGGCCGGGGTGCTGTTATTCCTGGACAACGTCGGGCTTCTTCACTTCCACGACATCTGGCGATTCTGGCCGGTGGCCTTGATCGCCCTCGGAGTGTCGAAACTGTTTGAAACCCGCGGCGCCGGGGGCATGGTGTGGGGTGCAATGGCAATGCTGGTGGGTACGGCATTCCTCTTGGACAATCTGGGCATCTGGCACGCGAACTGGAACATCATCTGGCCGCTCGGGCTGATTGCAGTCGGAATAATCAAGTTGGTGACCTCGCTCGAACGCAAGCGGGCGCTCGAGGATCCGAACTGTTTCAAGGCAGGCTCCGGCGATGCATCTTCTGATAACACCGTGCAAGCATGGGCGACATTCACCGGTCTGAAGCGCCGGATCGACGCGCAGAATTTTCAGGGAGGTGAGTTGCTGGCGGTCTTTGGCGGCATCGAGGTAGACCTGCGCAACGCCAAAATTGCATCCGACAAGGAAGCGATCATCGATGTCAACGCCACGTTCGGCGGGATCGAGATCAAAGTGCCGGACACGTGGCTGGTGATCGTCAGGGGCCAAGGTATTTTCGGCGGCTATGAAGACAAGACCATTCCGCCGAGGCCGCAGGAAGGCGTCACTCCTCCCAGGCTGGTGATCACCGGATTCGCCGTATTCGGCGGCATCAGTGTCGAGAACTGAGCAGGCAGAACTGACTTCCTGCGATGCATCCCCTTCTCGCCAACCGTAACAATTTCATCCTGTACCTGGCGGCATGGATTCCGATCGGCGCCATGCTGGGGCTGGTGCTCAGCATGTCGGCCCGCTTGAATTGGGCCGAGACGTTTGCGGTCGCCGCGCCGCTCACGCTGGTGTTGGCTTTTGTCTGTCTGTCGCCATGGTATTCAACCAAATTTCTGCCGCTGGGCGCGACTCCTATCTGGAAACTGATGAGCAACCACCTACTGGCGGCTGTAGTGCTAACGGGTGCGGTGCTACTTTTGGCCCGGGGACTTGCAGCCGGTTTCTCGGGCGGCTTCCCGGACCTGGGCACGCGATTCCGGCCGGCGCTGCCGGTGCTGGCTGCGATGTCGATTCTGCTCTACCTGCTGGCGATCGCGCTGCATTATGCGCTGATTGCGGTGCAGTCGTCGCGCGAAGCCGAAGTGCTGGCACGCGAGGCCGAACTGAAGGCCTTGAAGGCGCAGATCAACCCCCATTTTCTGTTCAACAGCCTGCATTCCATCAGCGCGCTCACCACGATTGACCCAGCAAAAGCCCGTGACATGGCGATCCGCCTATCGGATTTCCTGCGCACCTCGCTCCGTCTGGGAGACCGCGGCACCATTCTGTTCAGCCAGGAGCTGGCGCTGGCCCGGACCTATCTAGATGTCGAGCAGGTGCGCTTCGGAGAGCGGCTGCGGGTGACGGAGGACATCGAGCCGGGCTGCGGCGACTGCGAGGTTCCGCCACTGATGGTACAGCCGCTGGTTGAGAACGCCATTAAGCACGGGATCGCTACGTTGGTGGACGGCGGCGAAATCTGCATGCGCGCGCGGCGTTCGATCGACGCCATGCGATTTATCATCGAGAATCCGTTCGACCCCGAAGCGCCATCCGCTCACAGGAACGGCATCGGCCTGGCCAACGTGCGCCAGCGGCTCGAGGCGCGATACGGGAACGCGGCGCGGCTGGACATCGAAGTTGACGCGAACCGCTACCGGGTCGTCTTATTAGTGCCGTTCAAGGGGCGATAACATCGAAGGGACCATGGAGCCGGCGCTCAAGGCAGGCGACAGCATCGCGCACTATCGCATCGTGTCGCGGCTTGGCCAGGGCGGCATGGGCGAGGTGTACCTGGCGACGGATACCAGCCTCGACCGCAGCGTGGCCCTCAAGGTGCTGCCTGTGACCGTGGCGCAGGATCCCGGGCGCATGAGCCGGTTCGAGGTGGAGGCCAAAGCGGCATCCGCGTTGAACCATCCAAGCGTGACACAGATCTACGAAATCGGCGAGGACCGGGGCATTCATTTTCTGGTGATGGAGTTTATCGAAGGCGAGGCGCTCGACCGGCGTATCGGAGAACGGCCGCTGCCGGTCCAGGAGATCGCCGGTATCGGCTCGCAGATCGCCGACGCGCTCGATGCCGCGCACACCAAGGGAATTGTGCATCGCGACATCAAGCCGGCTAACATCATGCTCACGCCGCGCGGTCACGTGAAGGTGCTCGATTTCGGCCTGGCGAAAATGACCGAGGCGCGGCCGGCGCAGGGAAGCCGGGCGGAAACGCGTTTTGTGTCAGAGGCAGGCGCGCTGCTTGGCACGGTCGAATACATGAGCCCGGAGCAGGCGCTTGGCCATCGGGTCGATGGACGCACGGATATTTTCAGTCTCGGCGTGGTGCTTTATCAAATGGCCACGGGCCGCCTGCCGTTCGCGGGATCGACCCCATCGGAAACGATTGCGCGCATTCTCGACGCGCAGCCGGATGCCATGGCACGGTTCAATTATGAACTTCCCGACGAACTGGACCGCATCGTGCGCAAGTGCCTGGAGAAAGATCGCGAGCGGCGCTACGCATCGGCGCGGGATTTGATGGTTGATCTGCAGGGGCTGCGGCGCACACGCGAACCGACGGCGGTCCGC
>DATLVQ010000110.1:0-14486 GCA_035577325.1 Bryobacteraceae bacterium
CCGCGGCCAGCGTTTTCAATGGACCTTCATGGGATAAGTTTCGACGTGAAATTCGTATCTTAGATGGCGGGCCGGAAACGCCTGTGACGCGCGGCCCCGCGATCGAGGCTTTTGGCATCTGGTTGCAGCTGCAGGCCGACATCGCGCGAAAGCGCACTCTTTTGGGCAATCTCCGCGAGGTTCCCGGCAGAATCATGTGCCGTTTTCCCGCACTGATTTCAAGCTTGCAATCGTCTCGATGTCTGGCCTACGAAGCGATGGCGGGCCGGCCGCTGGAAGACGATCTTCGCATCCGTCCGAATCCGGCCAATGCCACCCTGCAGAGCCTCATCGAAACTCTGTTGGAACAATCGTTGCTCCTGTCCGTGGTAGATGCCGACTTGCTGATCGAAAACTATTTGTGGAACAACGGAGGCATCGGCTTCCGGGCAGTCCCCGCGTTATCGCCTGTTCCTATCGAGTGGCATACCGAATTCCTGCAGTACGTCGTTTGCGTGATTGCAGGTGAAACGCGCCGCGCAATCCAGATGCTGGCGCGTATGTCCGCGGGGCGGAGCCCATATGCGGCGGAACGGGCGCTGCTGAGGGCGTTCGCGGGCCTGGAGCCCGACCTCAAAATAAAGGCCTCAACTCCGGGCGCGGTCGCCGCATTCGAAACCTACTGGCGGACCTATGCAGCATCCGGCATGATGCTCGCGCCCTTCCTGGAACTCTTCCACCGGCAAATGACCATGCTCGGCCAGTGGCATGCGGATATTTCGGCTTCGTCTGAAGTGACGACCGACTCGCTTTGGGCCGTGATGGGCCGCATTCTCCGCTTTTGCGTTTCTCAAAATCTCAGTTTGGAAAAGACGAAAGGATGGGTGGTGGGCTCGGGTTTGCTGGCGATGGCCTCGGCTCGCCAGCTAGCGGTGAGTCTGACTCAGGTTCAGGATGACGACGCGATAATACTCGATCCTGAAGGCGACGAGGAACACGAAGCAACGATGGGCCTCAGAGCAGCGATCATTGTCGGTACGGCGGTTGCCCTCGCCTTGTTCGCCCTCCTGGTCTCGCAGGCGATCGGAGCAGCGACACCGCTAGCAAAATTTCTTTTTTCCGCGGCCATCTTGATTTTCGCCGCCATGGTTTCCATACTCATCTCGCGGGTTGTTTGAGATCGGTTCGAGAAACCACAATCTCACTTGCTAGGTTTCGCCGAGAACGATTCTCCTAGAATCCACATTCGGTAACCATCGGCGACCTTCATGACTCTCAAAAGATGGCGCACGCTCTTCCGTCTCGACTCCACGCGCGTGCTTTGGGCGGGCGCGGCCTCGGCGCCGGGCCGTGTTTTCTGAACATAAGCCTTGAGCGCGGTGGCGGTATCGTCAAACGTCTTGCTGACGATTCGATCGACCATGAATTTCGGCGCCATGCCACCTACGTCCACTTGCAGTTCAGCGATCACTACCGTGCCCTTGCCGTCCGCGGAGTCCATAAGCCGGTAAGAGCCGGAGTAGGACTTTACATCCGTGCCGCGCACCATGCGAAAGTTGATGGTCTGCTCCGGAAAGGCCTCAAAACGGAGTCCGAGCGTCATACGTTTCATGCCGCTGATCACGACGTCCGCCTCGGTCGTGGTATCCGTCTTGTTGACCACCGTCGAGCTCGTACACCCGGCCACCCATTCCTGGTAGCGGGGATAATCCGTGAGAATGGAAAACACCCGCGTGCGCGGGGCTTCTACCTGTATGACCGACTTAACCATCAGATCCCTCGTTTGCGGGCGTCAGCATATATTTTTTCCCTCGAAAGCGGCAAACAAGTCCCTCGCCGGTTTCAGAGATGTCGAGAATCTGCTCGCCTTGACCCTCGATCGAGACTTCGGGCCGGAACATTGAAAGGTGAGACTCTAGGCCGGCCAGGCAACTCTTGGCGCTCCCCATAAAGTAACGGCCACCCAGAAGCCAGCGCCAGTTTCTCCTGCCCTCAATAGTCAGTGTCACGCTGGATTGCTCGTTTCCAGCAGGCGTGAGGGTCCACTGCAGCTGAGATCCCGCGGCGGGTCCGCGTATCACTCGGCTGAGCACCATTTTGTCCCTGGAGTGGATGCATTCAAGCGACACCTTCTCGCCCTTCGGAGCCGTCAGATCGAGTTCCGCAATGGCAAGGTCCGTTTCTTTGGCGAGCAGCTTGGATTGACCGACTAGCGGCATCCACTCGGCATAGGTGTCGTAGTCGGTCAGAATTTCATACAACAATTTGGCGTCCGCGGGAAATATACGCGTAGCCTTGCTGTTAAATGTCATCAATCCCATGGCATTTTCCCGGATCCAGCCTGCCGACCAATGTTGGATAGAGGAATTTGCATGGCTAACTTCCATACCTCCGGAGCCGGCGTACGATATAAATCAACCAAATGGTCCATGCGAACCATGATACGAGCGCCGAAGCCGTTACGGCGTCCATCGTCAGTTTTGAGCGGCCGGCGACGAGCGCGGCCGTGAGTGTCAACCAGCTTGCCGCAACCAGAGACGCCTGAAGCACCATTCGGTCCGGCAGTTTTCTCTCTGACCTCCCGCGCGTCCGCATTCCTATCCGCGAGCGTTCTAACCGGTCGAGAATTTGCAGCAGGCGGCTGGGCCCGGCGGACAGCCAGGCTGAGAGATCCGCCAGGAAGGTCAGTGCGGTCGATGGCGACGCCATTCTAGCACGTGCCTCCTCCGCAAGAAATTCCTCGCATATGCGGCGGATGTGAGGCGCCAGATCCAGACCTGGAGCGAGGCGCGAAACCAGGCCGTCGGTTAACATGAGCGACCGGACGTACTTAATCATTTCGCGGTCCACCAACAAACCGTAGTTGCGGCACAAGCGCAGCAGATCGAGCATCGCGGTCGTGAGGCTTTGCCGGAAGTGGGGGACTCCTCCGATCGCCGGCTCACGGTACCAAGAGCCGCTGCGGCGCTCGAGCTCTGCCCGGAGGCCGGCGAGGTCGGCATCCTTCGACAGCGTACAAATGCCGACAAAAGCTTCAAAGATTTCCTCGGTTCTGCCGGAGGCGTAGGCCAGGCTAAGGTCGATCTGCTTCCGCCTGGCGTCAGGCGTCAGAACGCCTACAATCCCAAAGTCTACATATCCCACGACATTGTTCTTCATGATGAGCAGGTTGGCGGGATGCAAATCGGCGTGAAAAGCCCCGTGCTTGAAAGTGTCACTCATGAAGTTCGTGATCACGTTCGAAACAAACTGGCTGGGGTTAAAACCGAGTTCCGCCAATTGCGCCAGCTTCGTCTCGTCTCCGGCATCAACGATCCTCAAATAGTCCATGACGCTGTAGCCCTCTAGAAAATCCATCGTCAGGACCCGTTCGGTGCTGAGATTCCGGTAAATCCGCGGTATCTCTTCGGCGGGCGTGTCCTTGGCGTTTTCCCGAAGAATTTCCGCATAAGTGGCTTCGCGGCGGTAATCAAGCTCATCCCGGACCCAGTCATTAAATTCCCTGATCGGATCGCGCATGAAATAGAGGGTTCTAATCCGGAGCAGCAGCACAATGCGGATGGAGAGCCGGAGCAGCGTACCATCGCGCGTAAAAGTATCTCGCGCGTCCGGGCGCTGCACTTTGACCGCAACCTTGGTGGAATCGGCCAGAACGGCCCGATGCACCTGCCCAATGGAAGCCGAAGCCATGGGCTGGTAGCTGAATTCGCTGAACAAGTCTTCTGGCGTTTGGCCGAATTCCTCCAGGAACACCCGCTTCACGTCGGCGGGTGGAAAAGGTGGGACCCGGTCGAGCAGAGTCAACAGAGCGTCGCAGTACGAACGGGGGAGCGCGTCCACTTGCAAGGATAGAATCTGCCCGAATTTGAGAAACGAACCCCCCAGTTCTTCGAGCAGCATCCGCAACCGCTCGGGGCCGGGTATGCGGCTTCGCTTTCGCATCCGGTCGGAGATGATTTCAACCAGATGTCGCGAGCACGTCTGGGTGATCTGGAGGGCGCGCCGGACGTACGCAAGCAGTGGAAGTGATGTCTGACTCGCTGTCAAAGCGCGTGCCAATCCGCGTGCCGGGAGCCGTTGGGCCACCCCCTCATGCTCCTCCTATTCCCCAGAGTCAGGCGCTGTTCCTCAAATAGGACTCAAGATTCGCGAAGGAGGCCAGCCACGCTTCCACGCCATGATCATATCCCTTCAATGTGACCACGCGTTTTTCGAAATACTGCTGCGGGCTCCCCATACTGCTGAAGCATTCGAAGGTGGCCTTGCCCAGGGCAAGATCAAGCCCGGACCCTTTGGTTGCGGTTTCCAAGCGGAAAGCCGCGTTCACACTGTCCCCAAGAGGGCTGAATTCCGGATTGTCCTGCGCGCCCGTATTTCCCATGACCGAAAGCCCAGTATTGATTCCAGCGCCGATCTTGAGAGGAGCGGGTAGCGGAAACTGCTGGTGCAGGCCTATGGTGAGTGTCTGAAGGTCGGCCAGCGCCTGCAGCACACGGCGCATCTCGTCCGGTTTCGGCGACTCGGTCGAGTGAGTCCACACCGCCATCACGGCGTCCCCAATGTACTTATCTCCCGAGCAGCCATAGCGCCTCACAATCAACCCTGATTCACGGAACCAGGTTCCGATCAGCTGGGCCAGCACGGATTCATCCAGTTGCCGGGTCATGGGCGTGAAATCGCGAATATCGACCACTAACACGGTGATCAGGCGCCGCGTGTACAAAATGTGCGTGGCCGATGATAACTCCGATTCAGTCGGGCCTCGCTCGGTTGCCGGGCAGTGGAAAACCATTTCGGTTCGCCCGCAGATCAGCGAATCGCCATCGTGTAATTCCGCCGAACCGGTTACTCTGCGACCGTTGATAGTGGAGCCGTTCCGGCTGCCAAGGTCAATGAAATAATACGTTCCCGCCTGCATCGGCTGAATGACCCCATGACGCCTGGACATGGAGTGATCGTCGAATACGAAGGCATTGCCTGGCTCTCGCCCGATCGTCCATTGCCCCCCGGAATCGAGAATCAGCTCCTGCGTTTTCTCCAGTTCCGAGACAGTCAGATACGCCTTCCCAACGACCAACTTTCACCTCCGGGTCTGCGCGAGAGATCGTCCATCCATTTTGAGGCATCGCTTGAGGATCGGCAACGATGGATTCAAGAGATTTTCCCGTTCGGAGCGCCGGGAGTACGGGGTTCACGCCCCCACGCGAGCTCCCGGTAGGGTGGTGATCGCGAGCGCCGCCAGTTCTGCAAGCTTCAAGAAAGGGATCACGAGCCTGGAGACTATCATAGAACGCTTCCTGCATTTCAGGGCCGCGCAATATTGCGGCGCACACGCGCGAGCCGATGGTAAACTGACACGATGCGACGGGGCAAACCACACAAGCCGCGAATGGCGGAGCGTCTCGAAGTTCTTAATACTGAGGCCACGAAACGGCGTCAATTACTGTGACCGCGAAGGAACCCACTAGAGCATCGCTCAGGCTCTGGTGGCTGCTGATAGGCATCGTTCTCGTGGTATGGGTGATAGCGGTCGTGGGCTACGGCTATTGGCCGCTTGTGCGCGCCCACTTGAGCATGGCCCTGGTTATGATCGTGGGATCGCTGGTTGCCGGTTCGACTCCCATGGGTGGCGGCTCGGTGTCGTTTCCAATTCTGGTATACGCATTCGGTGAGGTTCCGGAGAACGCCAGGAGTTTCGGACTGGCGATTCAGGCGCTGGGCATGACGTCGGCGCTGGTTTTCATTTTCTGCCGCCGGGTTCCGGTCCAAACCAGGCTCCTGATCTGCAGTTGCGCCGGGGCGGCAGCGGGCTTGGTGGTGGGTACATTTCTTGTTGGCCCCTATGCCTCTCGCGCAATGGTGAAGCTGCTGTTTTCCTGCCTATGGATGAGTTTCGCGATCCTTACGCTGGCCCGTAACCGCGAATTCTGCTCGCTGACAGGAAAGCCGGCGCTGGAATGGAGGCTGGCTCTGAAAGCCGGACTGCCGCTCGGGCTGGTCGGCGGGCTGATCGCCTCCTTGATCGGCGTGGGCCTCGAGATGGTCATCTACACGGTGCTGGTGCTGGTATTCCGTTGCGATCTGAAAATGGCGGTACCGACCGCCGTGTGCGCCACCGCCATCACGTCGGTTATCGGGATCATGCTCCACATCGGCATCGGCGATGTGCCAGCAGCGGTTTTCGGGGAGTGGCTGGCGGCGGCGCCGGTGGTTATTTTCGGCGCCCCAATCGGCGCTTATTTGGTCGCGGTTATTTCACGCATGAAGGTTTTGTACTTTGTCTCGGCGCTCTGTGTCTTTCAGTTCGCGTGGACACTGAAGGAGGTCACGCTTCGCCCGGCGGAGCTGCTCTTTGTCGCGGGATCTCTGGCCGGAGCGGGTATTTTATTCTATGTGCTCTATAAGTTGGGCCTGAGGGCCAAACCGGTAGTTGCGTCGAATGGAGCCTCTCCAGCGGTTACGCTCGCCTCAAAGGCGGGATCACTGGGCCGCTAATGTTCAACTCTAAACCCCGGCCGGAAAGCCACGGCCACAACGCATACTAGATTTTCATTACTTGTACTTTCGTCATTCTGCGGCTAACATAGACAAAATTCAGCGCTTGGCAAACTCAGACGAGGAGTGTGATGCAGTCTGGAACACCAGTGCAGGCTAATCAGGGATTCGGCACTATCCTGGACGATTTCGCTCTGCGGAATATCACAGGCGCTGAGGAGAGTCTCTCGGTCTACGTGCGTGGCAAGAAGGGGGCCGTCGTTATTTTCTGGTCCGGTCTTTGCTCGCACTGCGTTCGCTATGATCAATTTCTCAACACGTTTGCGGAGCGGCATCCCGAGTTGGGCCTGGTAGCAGTAGCGTCTCGCCAAGGTGAACCCCCGGAGCAGATTCTCAAGACGGTTGCCGAACGCAGACTCACGTTTCCCATCCTTCACGATCCAGGCAGCCAGGTGGCTGCACGATGGTTCACGCAGCAGACCCCCCGCGTGTTCCTGATCGACGCTCAGCGCGCCCTGCTGTACCGCGGCGCCATTGATAACTACAAATATCCGGACGATCCCGACCATATCGCCTATCTTGAGCCCGCTATCGCCGAATTTCTCGGCGGCCGCCCGGTTAGCCGCGCGGAAACCGCGAGTTTTGGGTGCGCCATTCAATCCGTCTACTACATCCTGCCGAAGAGCTTATGAGCACCCCTTGGAACGACCTTCTGAGAATCTCCGCCAGCTTTGTGGAAGCCGGGCTCACGGTGATGAACAGCGGTGTGCGCACTATGCAGACAGGCATCGAAAAGCTAGCGGGACAAAAATCCGATCCGGGCACGGGCGCGCCGCCGGTGAATGGCCCGGAGTGCCTGGATAGCGCCTTCTCGGACTTCGCCAACCGGCTGGTACGCATCGGACGGATGACCCCGCTCGAACCCGGCGAGGTAGCCAAGTCCATGGGGGAGGTAGTTCAATCCGCGCGCAAGAGCTTCGGCTATCTTGATTTGAGTAGCCCGAGAGCTCTCCTGCTGCCTTTCGCCATGCCGTTGTCGCTCAGCGGGATGTTCGGCGAAGCCATGCTGCGGGCGATCGCGGTGTCGTCGGTCATTGGTCCGCGCCGGATCCCCCGTTTCGTCGACCAGGTGGCGGAAATGTTCTCCGACATTGGGGTGTTCGCCTCAGTTGAGTATGGGAAATTGATCGACCGGTACCGGCGCCGGCTGGTGGAGCGGCCAGACGACAACGCCACGCGCCTGGAGTTGGGCCACCTATATGTGAAGTGCGGCCTGCACGATGAGGCAGCGCGCGAGTTGGAAATAGCCGCGAAAGATCCGGCAACGCGCGAGTTGGCGTTGCACGAACTGGCGGTAGCCAATTACCGGGCGGGGCGATTCGAACAGGCGGTCAGCGATGGGACCGCGGCGATGGCGGCCAATCCCAACAACGAGCGCGCGCGGGCATGGCTATGGTTGTCCTCGCGGTCGCTGGGTGGCTATCCGGAAAGCGTCCCCCAGGAATACCGCATGGAAATGAAGGCTGGATACGAGGCCACGAGCATCCGGTATGAGGATATTGCGGCCAAGGCCGGTCTCGATAAAACCAGCGCAGGGCGCGGTACTGCCATCTTCGACTACAACAACGACGGGCTGCTGGACATTGTTATCACTGCCGCGCATGCCGGATGCAACCTGTACAGAAACAACGGTGACGGTACATTCACAGACGTCTCGATCGACTCCGGCCTCGACAAGTGTGTCAACGGTTTCGTGGTGGCCGCCGGCGATTATGACAACGATGGTTTTGTGGACCTCTTCGTCACGCGGTCGGGCTTCTATGTCGGCAACACGACCCTGTATCACAACAACGGCGACGGCACGTTTACGGATGTCTCGGCGCAAGCCGGCATCGAGACCTGGGGCCCCGGATTCACGGCGTCTTGGGTGGACTACGATTGCGACGGCTATCTGGACCTTTTCATCGCTCACAATTTGGGCGGCCTGCTGGATCGCCGTGTTCCCAACAGGCTCTTCCACAATAATGGCGACGGCACGTTCACTGACGTAACGAAGGAATCCGGCCTGGGCAGCAGTGTTTTCCCGACGATCGGTTCAGCCTGGGGGGACTACGACAACGACGGTCGCCCGGATCTGTTTATCAGCAGCGGCCTCGGGCGCCCGCAGCTATACCGGAACAACGGAGATGGCACTTTTTCCGAAGTCGGCGTGAAAGCCGGCATGGCGGAGCTGGTCATCGGCAGCACCTGTTTCTGGTGCGATTACGATAACGATGGCTGGTTGGACATCGTGCAGTTCGTCTGGTCCGATCACGAAGACGTGATTTACACGATGAAGACCGGACATGCGCCCGAAGGAGGCGGCGTTTGCCGCGTATTTCATAACAACCGCGACGGCACGTTTTCGAAGCGGGACCGCGAACTCGGCTTCGATGGGTGCTGGGGAACCATGAGCGGGAACTTCGGCGACCTGAACAACGATGGCTACCTGGACATCCTGCTGGGCAACGGCAGTCCACGCATGGACAGACTTGAACCTCTCATTCTGCTCGAGAACGACGGCAGAAAATTTCACAACGTGACCCTCTCGGCGGGCCTGCCTTTTGTCGGCAAGAGCCATGGCACTAACTGCGCCGACTTGTTCGGAGACGGCCGGCTCTCGGTTCTGGTAGCCGCCGGCGGCGCCTATCCCGGCGACTTGCTGACCAGCTCTCTCTACCGTCCGAAGGAACGCGGCGGCAATTATCTGAACGTGCGGCTGACGGGGACAAAAAGCAACCGTGATGCTATAGGCGCCCGGTTGACGTTGATCAGCGGCGACGCCCGGCAGACGCGCGAGGTGGGAGGCGGCACGAATTTTGGCTGCCTTCCGTGCGAGCAGCATTTCGGTCTGGGAGAGCAGACCGAGGTTGACGCGCTCGAGATTCGCTGGCCAAGTGGTGTCCGCCAGCGCGTCGAGAATCCGCCGGTGAATGACACGATCCGGGTGATCGAAGGCAAGGCGGATTGGGAAAGCGTCTACCGACGGTGAAACTCCTGGTCCGTTTGCGTCCCGTGGCGTTTATCGCCGCGCTTCTGCTCGTCTGGCAAGTCGCCGCCGCCAACCAAAGAGTGGCAATCCTGCCCGGGCCGGCCGCAGTGGCATCTGCAATCCTAGAATTGGCCCAGCGCGGCCTGCTCTTGAAATACGTTGTCGCGTCGCTGTTCCGGGTAACGTGGGGCTACGTAGCGGCGGTTCTGCTGGCCATCCCGATCGGACTGATGATCGGTTGGTACCGCCGCGCCGACATGGCGCTGAATCCGCTGATCCAGATCTTCCGGCCGATTTCGCCGCTGGCGTGGATTCCGATTTCGATTCTCTGGTTCGGAGTGGGTGATATGGCGGCCATCTTCCTGATCTTCCTCGCGTCGTTCCTGCCGCTGACAGTCGCAGCCGCTAACGCGGTATCCAATATTCCCACGGTTTTTTTGAATGTCGGACGAAATTTCGGGTTGTCGCATGGGCAGCTGGTCTATCGCGTTCTATATCCCGCCGTGATGCCCCAGTTGATTATCGGGATGCGCATAACACTGGGGATCGCATGGCTGGTTGTAGTGGCCGCGGAAATGATCGCCGTTAATTCGGGGCTTGGCTTTTTAATTGTCGACGCCCGCAATGCCGGAAACCGGTATGACCTCGTGGTGGCCGGCATGGTGCTGATTGGCATCATAGGTCTGCTGTTGGACATCGGACTTCGCTCGCTCGAACGCATCGGATCTCTGCAGTGGGGATTCTCGGAGGATTAGGAGGCAATGCTTCAATCAACATCAGTCGCGCCGGAACGAGCGACGAAAACCAAGCTGAAGACAGAAGGCATCAAAATGATCTTCAGCCACGATGGCAATAGCACTCCCGTGCTGGACGACATTGACCTGAACGTCGATGTCGGCGAATTTGTGTGCCTGCTGGGGCCGTCCGGCTGCGGCAAATCGACGCTGTTGAATATTATCGCGGGCTTTATTCCCCCCACCGGCGGACAAGTTCTCATCGATGGCCAGGTCGTGCGCGGGCCCGACCCGCGCCGCATTTTTGTCTTTCAGGAGCGGGGCGTTTTCCCGTGGCAGACGGTGGAAGGAAACATCGGATTCGGACTATTCAAACTGTCCAGGCAGGAGCGCGAGCACCGCATCGCGCACTACATCAAGCTGGTGGGCTTGCAGGGCTTCGAGCAGGCATATCCGCAGGAACTATCGGGCGGCATGAAACAGCGTCTCGAAGTGGCGCGGGCGCTTGCGGTAAATCCGGACATGCTATTTCTCGACGAGCCATTCGGCGCACTGGACTCTATTACACGCCTCGGTATGCGCCGCGAGTTGCTACGCATTTGGGAAGCCGAGCGCAAGACTATCGTTTTCGTGACCCACGATATCGAAGAGTCCGTTCAATTGGCGGATCGTGTGGTGGTGATGACGGCACGGCCTGCGAAAGTGCAACGCATTGTCGAGGTGGATATCCCGCATCCGCGCGATATCAGTTCTCGGCGGTATCTCGAACTCCGCGACAGTATCTTCGAGGCAATCGGCCTGGCGCATAAAGTATGAACTCGCTCGCGCCGCCGCGCCAGTGGGAGAAGTGGTTTTGGCCGCTTTGCGCCACTGGCATATTTCTGATCCTCTGGCACTTCGCGGTGAGATGGACTGGATCGCGGGTTTTTCCTTCACCGCTGGACGTGCAGAGGGGTATGGGAGAGTTGGTGCGCAAGGGACTGTTGTTTCGATATGCGGGTGACTCCCTGCGGCGTGTTGGAATTGGTTATCTGGCGGCGGTTTTCTGCGGTATTCCAGCCGGATTGCTGCTGGGCTGGTATCCCGCCGCGGGGGCTGTGGTCAATCCAACCATTCAGGCGGTACGGCCCATCAGCCCGATCGCGTGGATTCCAATCGCCATCGTCTGGTTTGGCATCAGCGATCTGGCTTGCATCTTTCTGATCTTCATCGCGTCTCTGTTCCCCGTGGTCGTCGCCACGATGAACGGCGTGCGCGGCGTCCCCTCCATGTTTCGGCGCACGGGGCGCAATTTCGGGCTGTCCGCGCCAATGCTGCTGGCGAAGGTAGTGTTTCCGGCGGCACTGCCCCAAATGATTGTCGGGCTTCGAATCGCGCTGGGAATTGCCTGGCTGGTGGTGGTAGCGGCGGAGATGATCGCGGTCGATTCCGGCCTCGGCTATCTGGTGATCGACTCGCGAAACGCGGGAAAACGCTACGACTTGGTAGTTGCCGCCATGATTTTGATTGGCTTAATCGGACTCGCGCTCGACATCGGCTTCCGCCGGATCGAGAAATTCAGATCCATTCGCTGGGGGTTCCGCACTGAGTCTTAGAAATCGAATCCTACTGACTCTGGCCTGGGTGACGTTAGTTTCCGGCCTCCATGCCTGTCTCAATGTGAACCGGCCTCCCTTGTTAGACGACTATGCGCCCGAGGCGAAGCACAAGCTCAATATCGCTTTCATCCCGGTTACCTGTCACCTGGCTTGTCCGGTGACCGACCATATTTCTAAATTTTCCAAGGCCGGCGAGATATTTCTCCCACGCATGTTTCAGGGATTTCCTGAAATCAAAGAGGCCTTGATCGCCAATAACATGCAGGCGGCATTCATTGTGGCGCCCATGGCCATTGCTCTCAAAGCACAAGGTGTACGGATCAAGATTGTCTCGGAAGAGGTGCTCAATGAATTTATCGCCGGCTGTGGATTTTCCGTTGCCTGAATGGGGCAAACGGAGATGAAACGGTTCGACGCTACCAGACTACTTATTCTGGCGACACCGATAACGGGGCTGCTGGCGGGTTTGGGCGCCATCGGATTCCATTATCTCGCCGATACCCTGGGAGAGAACCTGTTTGCGTGGGGCCAGACGCACCGCGTCATAACACGATTGCCCTTTGTCCTGGCCATACCAACGGTCGGTCTTGCTCTGGTGGGCGCGGTGTTGCAGTGGATGCCGGAAAGCCGCCTTGGGGGTGTGGCCGAGGTCCTCGATTCACTCGAAGTCGCGCAGGGCGTCATTCCGTTCCGTCGGATCATGAACGTGATTTTGAGCGGTCTGGTCCTGGCGTTCGGCGGCTCGGTAGGTCCCGAAGGCCCGATGGTGCAGATGGGGGCGCTCTTTGGCAGCGTCGTCGGGCAGCGCTTCGGCATTGAAAAGCGCCATCTGCAGACGCTTGTCCGCGCGGGCGCCGCCGCGGGAATCGCCGCGGCATTCCGCTCGCCAGCCGGCGGCGTGTTGCTGACGCTGGAATTGTTCGGTGTACGTTTCAATCAGGACCTCACGGCGGTCGGAGTGGCGGCGGCGATCGGATATTTAACACGCACAGCTTTGCTCGGCGACGCCTATCCCTTCCGTCCGCCCGGAACTATCGAGGCGCTTCCCCTTACTACTTTGCTGCTGGTGGTACCTGTGATGGGACTTTTAGCGGCACCCGCGGGGCACGTCTTCATCTGGATGTTTAACCGGTTTAAGACCGTGTTTCCGCAACGATGGCCGTTGACCTTGCGGGTGGCTTTGGGCGGCTTTCTGGTAGGGGCAATCGCAATCTGGTTCCCGCAGGTACTCTCGGCGGGGTACCCGGTAATCGATCACGGGCTTCATGGCGGCATCACCTTCGAGCTGTTCGTGGCGCTGTTGCTGCTCAAAATGCTAGCGACGTCGATCACGTTTGGTTCAGGAGCCGTAGGCGGATTGTTTGCGCCGACGCTGGTGATCGGCGCCATGTATGGCGGGGCCTTCGGCTACGGGCTGCAGCGGATCGTCCCAACGGCCGTACCTCAGCCGGAACTCTTCATGCTGCTCGGTATGGTGGTGATGTTCGGGTCCATCGTTAAGGGCTACTGGAGCGGCCTGCTGATGATTGCCGACATGAGCGGCTGCTATCATCAACTACTCTTGCCCGGGGTGATCGCGGGCGGCATTTCATTCTTTTTCAGCTGGGAAATGCATGACCGCTCGATCTTTGGCCTGACGCTCGATCCGGCAGGGCGATCGGAGAGCACGGAGGCGGAACCGGTATGGGCAGGTGAAGGCAGCAAACGGATCGGCCATCGCCAAGAATCGTTAGAGGATTGATTCGGGTCTTTTTTGAGCCGTTAAGCTTTAATTTCTTCCGGCTTTCCTTGTGGCACAAATCGATCAAGCACGAACGGATTCAGGTTCCACTCGTACACTTCGGCTGCTTCGGAGTACGGCGCGTAGGCTGCCTGCATTTGCTCCGGATCAAACTCCGCGCCAGTCAACTTAAGGCTGCGGATGAACGGTGCATTGGTCAACACGGCGCGATCTCCGATCACCGATGCATGAATGTGGGTCAGGATATAGCGCGCGAACTCGCGCAGCCGGACAACGTGGCGGTCGGCGACATCGAGCGCCTCATCGGCGCTTAGGCCGGCTTCGTAGAAGAGCTTTTCGGACTCGCGAAGCGGCACCATGCCATAGAAGTCGATCAAGTTCGGGGCGCCGAGCCGCTGCGGCTCTTGTCGCTTCTTCCACTGAAAGAAGCCGCTCAGGAAGTGCTGCAAATGGTGGTTGATCGGTCCAATGTTGGCGAACCGGCGCAGAAATGCGGGCATGATTTCCGGGCTCGAGAAAAAATCGTTAATCATCGGGAGCGCAAAAAATCCGAAGTAAACGGCTAGCTCCCAACCGTACTTGAGCATAAAGGTTTCCTGATCGCCCAGGCAGTCGTAGCTGACCGCATGGCTGGGGACGTAGGACTCGTACATAACGCGATGGATCAGCTCCGCGAATCGGCATTTTTCCTCAAGCGCATGTTCGTCCTCGGTCTGGATGGCATCCACGATTCGGGTGTTATAGATGGCAATCAAGTCGGTACCGGGGCTATAGAGCGGGTCCGCGAACCGGCCCGACTCGCCCACAAGCGCCCAGCGCTTGGGGCTGATGGTCTGGCGGCAATCGTGCGAAAAGTCAATCAGGCGGCCTTCGTCTATGATTTTGCGATTCGGCAGGTCGCGCGCAAA
>DATLVQ010000111.1:0-7960 GCA_035577325.1 Bryobacteraceae bacterium
GGTGGAGCTAGGTAACTACGCACACAACAAAATCGGTGCTGGTTTCATAAACGGCTGGCAGCTCTCTGGTATTACGCAGTGGCAGAGTGGTGCGAACCTGACAGGCTTCAGCGGGGGCGCCAACTTCTCCATGAACCTCAACAGCTACGTGTCACAAAGCACCGGCTTCGTCGCCAGCAATGTATCCCTTCTGGGGACGCCCAATATCCAGCTAAACCCGATCCTGACATGCAATCCGACGTCGGGTCTCGGGCACAATCAGTTCATCAATCCGAGCTGTTTCAGTTTCCCGACGCAGATCGGCCAGAACGGCCCCACCGAGTTACCGGCGATCTACGGGCCGGCATTCTTCAACTGGGACCTTGGGCTTTTCAAGAATTTCCAGATCACGGAGGCGAAGAAGCTGCAGTTCCGTATCAACGGGTATAACTTTCTTAATCACCCGTTGTGGTCGTTCAATGGAAGCAATTTGAATCTCGGCTTCGACCCGAGCACCGGAAAGTTGAATACGCCGAACTTCGGAACGGTGACCGACAAGCAGGGACGCCGCATCGTGCAACTCGCGGTCAAGTTCTTCTTCTAACACGCGTTCGCAAAGCCGTCGATTTTTAAAAGAGTGGCAGGAGGTCGTTCGTCGAGATTGCGTCCCTCCGTCTCAGGGATTCGAGCTGCACATTCGTGATCGCGAAGTTGGTGTTTGCGTTCCAAGAAACGCTGGTTCATACTGCTGGCAGTGGTGGAGTTCAGATATCGGGGCGGGGAGATCGGGAAGACATCCTTATATAAGCAGCTTATATATGCAGCCTGGGGGCTTCAGTCCCTTTTTTATGACCCGACTGACCTCTTAGCCCTTTCCAAGTCCAGGGTTTGGTTCTTCCGAACAGATGGCCGCACGGCTCGATCAACTTGCGCTGTGGGCATCCTCATTAACGCCTCGCTCCTGCTGCACGCGATTCGATAAGCCTTGTTAACGGGCGATTTCGACCAGCGCCGTTCCGTCGGCGCTCGGCGAAACGCTGAAACGGAATCGTTGCATCGTGGGATGGTAGGAACTTGAGCTCACCGTTCCCCTTTGTGCGGTAACCACCGGCGGTTTGGGCGAGTAGCCGTGGATGATCCGGCAGGTTTCGCCGGGAGCGAATGCGACAGTTAATTCCAGATCGTTATCATCGATCACTTGCGTAATCCGTTGTTTGCCCAGGGGGATAAACTGGCCTAAGTCGCCGAGCAGGCCGATGCCAGATAGCCCGATTGGTGTCACGATGTAGTAAGAGTACTCACCCTGGATCTGATCGGAGAATATGTCGCCGGAATCCAACACCTGTCCGGATTCCGTCAGGAAGTTGTACACGTACACCTGCCCATTCAAGCCGAGCGAGCTGGGCTGAAACGAGACCGTCGTATCCCAACCGCGCGGATACGCGAACACGTAGACTGCTCTCATACTTCTGAAGTCGGTATAGGTGGCGGCCACCATAGGCGTGTGCATCCCTTGGGCGTCCTGGAGCACCGTCTGGTCTGTCGGGATCAACGGAGCATCCGGCTTGACGATAACACCGTCTTTGCGAACCGCGTGCAACAGGTTCGCTGTATTCACCGATCCCAGCGGATCTCCTACTCCCACTGAGCCAGCAGAGAGCGTTGCCAGCAGCAGATTATCCACCTCCGAACTCATGAACACATCGGACCAAGGCCACGCTCCAACCGCGCTGGCCAATCGCGACCCGTAAAGAAACCGATCCCACCAATGGCGGCTGAATCGGTCGGGGCTCGTGCGGATCGTCGTCATGTTGCTGTACTTGGAAGACTGCAAATAGTGTCGCGCCCCTGGCATGCAGTACTGCAACGTCAATCCCTTTTTGGCGGCTGCTTGCGCCATCTCGTCCAGGAACGCACTCGGATCAGACAGGTCGAATTTAGCTTGGGCATGAACTGTTAGCCAGTCTTGCTCATACGTCGCCACTCCGGACTCCCGGAGATAGCTCATGGTCGTGTCCCAATACCGTGGGTCGATAACGACATCATTCGACATTCGATACTCACGTTGGTAAGGACTGCTGGGGTCAATCCAGCGCGCGTGCGTCACCAGCGGAAGTCCGGCCTTTTCCTGAAACTGTTTCAACCCTTCGGGAAAAAGCGTCGGCGAAGCCTCATACTCGTAGATGCCATCAGCCCTGTTTTTCCAACTCGCCATGGCGCCCTTGGGGTAGAACCAGCTATCAAGCTGCAAGTATCCGAGCGGGATGCCCTTGCTGTGAAACTCATCGCGGATCGCCAGCAGCGTTTTCTCATACCCAAGCTTGTCTTCAAACTTGTAATAATAACTCGCGCCATTGTCGGTCCAATAGCCGAGGCGCGACAGAGTGAGGTCAGCGTCATTCGCCGGCCGAACCTTTCCTTGCAGGTCGCTCAGCGCATGGCCCCACGTCTCGAACCCTTGGTTGATGCCCTTGTCCACTACCAGTAGGGTCCGATGAATGAATCCGGCTGGTAGGCTCTGTATTTTCGGACTGATACCGCTCGTCATTTCGCCGGGCTCCAAGGATGTGCCGGCTATCATAAAGTTCGACGCCGGAGAGAGGATGAAGGTCCGAGCTTCGTTGTCGAATTCCACCAATGGGCCGTCGGTCGTTCGTTCATCGAAATGCTGCTCCCACCCAGTGTTTGTCAGATGGTAGAGCTCTGCCGGGTAACGGACCAGGTCCGGGAAGGTTCCGCGATTCGCTCCCGCTGCAAGGAATGTAAGCGTGAAAAGCACTATCGGTCTCTGTCGATAGAGGCGAATTGCGCCTCGCTTCGGCGTACCACCATCCACGAATTGAAAAGTAATTTCATCGTATTTTCCGATACCATCTGTTCCGGCGCCTTGGCGTACCTGCTCAAGCTGCCGTCCGATGGCGCCACCAAACACCCACGCGTGACTCTGGACGTTGATGAGATACTCGCCATCCGGAAATACCGACGCCGCCATTCCGGTGGCAGACTCCGAGATGGTGGCTGCATCGGCGAGGGGGGGTACCAAGAACGCAAAAGCACCGAGCAACAAGGTTCGGATCATAAAATGCTGGCTGCACGCGAGCAAGCGCAAAACCACCGGTGGCTGACGCTCGTTAGCACGTCGGACTGGAGGTGCGACGCCTCACCTACGCCTCGCTGCTGAACATGTGACAAGCGCGAGAACTTTACGTTACAGAATATAATGGGCACCTTGGTCGAGCCGGGCTGAGGCGGCGATATCACGTGTAACTCAACCTCAGAAATTGAATCGGAACGACAACTGCATTTCGCGAGCCGGATAGGCGCCGTTAGCCCGGCCGAAAAATGGCGACGTGAGGACGCCCACATAGTTCGCGAGGATCACGTGGTTGAAAAGATTGAAAGTATCAATCGCAAGCTGCACTTGCGTGTGCCCATCCGGGCGGAGGCGAAAGTCTTTAGCAAAGCGCATGTCCACGTCGGCATAGGCGGGTCCTTTTCCTGCATTGCGGCTGATTCCCGCGGGCCGGTCGTTCGCGACAGTATCATGGTTGTCGTCGAAACCAGTGGTGATATTGAATGGAAGACCCGACCACCAAGTCACAACACCGCCCAGGCGGAAGTCCCGGGGCAGTTGATAGGTGCCGACGACGTTGAGACGGTGGCGCCGGTCGAAGTCCGATCGTCCCCACTCGCTTCGATAGTCGTAGTTATTTGCCGGTAAAGAAGAATAGCCGGAGGCATCGTCGGCCGTTCGGCCAAGCGTATACTGCGACAGAAAGTCAAGTCGGCGCCGGATCTGGCCCTTGTAGGTAACGGTGACGTTATAGCCCCGGCTTGTCCCCAACGACTCGAATTGGTCGATATTGCCGAAAAACGGATCCGGCCGGAAACGCGTTCCCGGGAACGGTGCGTTGATATTGTGCAGGCGGTAGAGATCCACGCCGCGCAGCCCCATGAATTCCACAGTGAGATAGTTTTGTCCCCGACCGAGTTTCTGCTCCGCCGCGAAGCTGCCTTGCCAGAGATATGGAAAATGAAGATTTGGCGCAATGCGCACGAGGCTCGAAATCGCCAGAGACAGATCGCTCAACTGGCTAGGCGACGGCGGATAGGAAGGATCTTCGAGGACAAACTGCCGGATGCGCCATCCGTTGTAAAGAAGAGACTGCCTCGCCATTATCTCGGGCCGGCGTTCGTAGAACGCGCCGGCGCCCACACGCAACACCGTGTGGCTTCCGCCCGGAGCGTAGGCAAGTGCCAAACGCGGCGCCAGCGCCCTGTAATTCCGGACGTTAACTTGGCGTTCATAGCGCACTCCAAGCGAAATGGAGAGATCCTTTCTGACATGGATTTCGTCTTGCAGGAAGGTGTAGTACTCCTCCTGATTATAAGAGACCCTGGGGTCACCCTCATTTAGCTTGAAAAAGAGAGGTCGGTTATTTGCGAAATCCTCCAGACTCGAAAAAGTGTAGGTACCACCAAAATTGGACGCATCTTCTGCCCGGAGGTATTTGAGACGCGCACCGCCTCCAAAACGCAGGGTGTGGATTCCATCGGTCACGCCCACAAAGTCTTGTATGTTCCCCCCGGTCTCCCTCAGGTGTTGCTCAATCTGGGCACCGCCGGCACTAAAGGCACCCGGGACGATGATCGCCGTCCTCCGGGAGATGGCATTCGTGTCCTCCCGCTCCTGTTTCAAGGTCATATACAGCTGATTCATTGAGTAGCCTGAAAGCGTCATCGTTTCGATGATCTTGAATTCATTTTCATGATCGAACGTGTTCGTCGCACGTTCTGGCAAATCGAAACTTCTGATCCCCTGGTTTCTACCGAACTTATTCTTGAACTTGTAATAGACGGTAACCTTATTCGAAGGATTCATCCGGAAATCGAATCGTCCGAACAAATGAGTATTCCGCAAAGGCGCCTTTACGTTTTCACTTAGCGGACCTTCGAGCGTCAAGGCATCGATGACGGAGCTCTCGTTGTTGAGGTCGTACCTCGCAGAAAGGAAAAACGTTAGTTTCCGGGTCAGCGGTCCATCGACTTCGGCTTCCGAGATGGCGCGCTGGCGAAGGGGCTGGACAGCGGCAAAAGCATTTCGTGCGTCGATCGACGAATTTCTCAACAGTGTCGAAATCCTGCCTTTATAACGGTGATGGTTGCCGCGCCGCGTGGTTACTTCAAGCCGCCCCCGGCCGGGCCGGCTAAACTCGGCCGAGTAAGGGCTCCGGTTGACGTCAATCTGCTTGATGCTGGTGACCGGCAACTCGACCGAATCGGTCTCGACTCCGTCCACGATGAGTCTCGGACCTGTCGCGCCGGATACTCCCGGCTCCACGAAAAGCGACGGAATCCCAAGCGGGTCTCCGTTTTTCATCGGCAGGTCATTCAGGACGTTGTGATCGAACTGGACTGCGTCCGGGTTTTCGTTTGCCGAAGGCACACTGTCTGCTTCTGCGGTCACGTTGACGCGCTCCCTGGTTTCCGATATTTCCAGGACGACACGGACCGGCGGGGGTTGCGATCCATCAATATGGACGGGAACGGCCGCCTCCTCGAATCCCCGGGCTCTGACGGTCACGACGTAGTCGGTGCTCAATTGAGCGCCAAATTCGAACTGGCCCTGCTCATCAGATGTGGCCTGCAGGGTCTCCTCGCTGGCTTTATTCAACAGCTTTATCTTTGCGCCAGGGACTGCGGCACCGGTTTCATCGGTCACGGCAACCTTGAGGACTAGGCGCCCCTGTTCCGCCCCCCATGCTCGCGGGATCACAACCAAGGCTACCAGCCCTGCCAGTAGCGCCATTGTTTTGGATATCGGCGTTATGAAACGTGAGGTTCTGATTTGATAGCTCACTCCCATTGGAAGATCTCCTGACAGAACTTGTGTCCACGGCCAACTCGTGCGCCCGAAAAGAATAGCCGGACCTGGAGTATAAGAAATGCCGATCACATCGCACTCTCCCTGGTGATGCGTTCAGCCTCGCCGACCAACGCATTGACGAGGTCTTTCCAATTCCTCGGGCGCTCCACTACGCCGACCACGTAGGCGAGCTTGAGGTACGACATCGCCTGGTATAAACGCACGCGCGGCGCTGAATAACCCTCCGCTCCCGCTTGGTACACAGCCTGAAAGCGCCGGGCAGCACGCTCCAGGCCGGGGGCGGAGTGCTTCAGCGACATGAGCCGAAGATGAGCGATGAAATGGCCGACGTCGAAAAGCGGGTCGTACTGACAAAATTCATCAAAATCCACACCGGTGAGGTGATCGTGGTTCCAGATCACGTGCTCGGGCGTAAAGTCTCGATGCGTTGGAGCAGAGGACCGATGAAGCAGCGGCCGGGCTTGACTCTCAATTGTGCTGAGCAGGCCGGCATACAGCCGCCCGAGCCTGCGAAACATGCCGGCCAGTTCCCGGCCTTGCGAAGCAAGCGTGTGCAGGTGGCGGTGGAAATCGTACCGGCGGCCTTCGGTCAGACCGCAGTTGTGCAAGGCAAGAAGCCATCGGGCCGCGTCCTCTGCGGCTTGCAAGGAATCGTTCTCCGCGAGCAGACGGGAACCCAGGGATTCGCCGCTCACGCGCTCCAGAAGCAGGAGGCGCCAGATGGGATCGTAGGCGAGAGGCCGGCAGACGGTGAACCGTCCTGAGGAAAATCCGCTGGTCTGGAGGCGCTTGAGAGTCTCGAACACTTCCGCTCCCGTACCTGCCGAGTACAGCTTGATCACGAAACGTCGAATCTCAGGCACATCGCACCCGGGTGCCGGGACGAAGGTCATATCCACTGAGGCGACGCAGCGCTTGCCAGGTAGGCAGCGGTGGACATGAATGCAGGGGGTGCGGTCCCCGGAAGTACTGGCCAAGAGCGACGAAAGCACCTGGGCAAGCTGCTTTGGCTGCAGCAACAGCCGAGATCCAGGAATTTCAGGATCATAGATTGGTCCGTACCTGATGGCGCTCGTGCTCATGTGCATTGTTGTCGTCACGCTACCCGGCGATGGGGCGGCATCAAACTACCGAAGCTCGCCCATGAACCTGAAGGCGGTACAGTTCGGAGTAGCGGCCTCCTTTCTGAAGAAGGTCCTCGTGAGTCCCACGTTCCACAATCTGTCCCCGCTCGAGCACGAGAATCGAAGTGGCGTATCTGATGGTCGCCAGCCGATGGGCAATAATGAGGGCGGTGCGACCTTCTATCAGGCGGTTCAAGCCCTCTAGGACGACTGCCTCGGAACTGGCATCCAGACCGGCCGTCGGCTCGTCCAGTAGGATGATCGGCGAGTTGCGCAAGATGGTCCTTGCAATCGCCAGCCGCTGGCGCTGGCCACCGGAGAGATTTACGCCGCGCTCACCGACCAAGGTGCCGTAGCCGTCAGGCAGCCTCTCTATAAACTCATGAGCGTTCGCAGCTTTCGCCGCGGCCACGATTTCATCGAAGGTCGCTTCCGGCCGCCCGTAGGCGATATTGTCATGAACAGTGCCGTAAAATAGGACGGTATCCTGCAATACCATGCCGATCTGGCCGCGAAGGGACGCCAGGGTATATCGGCGGACGTCCCGGCCATCGATGAGAACCTGCCCCTCATCCGCATCCTGGAATCGCGGAACGAGGCTGGTCAGCGTCGTTTTTCCGCTTCCTGTGCTTCCCACCAGGGCGACGGTTCTTCCCGGCTCAACGGTGAAAGAAATGTTGTGCAGGACTGGTTCTCCGGCCCGATAAGCAAAGGAGACATTCTTGAATTCGATTCTGCCCCGAAAATCCGGAGCGACCTTCGCGCCCGGGAGGTCGCGTACTTCACGCTCGGTCCGGAGCAAGTTCAAAATGCGCTCCAATCCAGCTCCAGCCCGGCTCAGGACCTCAGACTGCTTAGACAGCTCGCGCATGGGCTTGTACAGGCGTGTGAGATAACTCAAAAAAACGAGCAAGGCACCGGCCTGTAACCTGTCTGCGAGCACCTGGCGGGCTCCGTACCAAAGCACCAG
>DATLVQ010000112.1:0-4217 GCA_035577325.1 Bryobacteraceae bacterium
AATTTGCGGCGCCCGCGCAGCGGGGCAGACGTCGCAGCGATTGTGAGCAATTTTGAACAGACCCCTCAGAATTCATTTGATATCCTGTTCGCCTCGGCCTAAGGGAAAAGGCGCGCGGCCCCTAGTATTAGCGAAAATTGCTGCTCTGGCAGCAGGGCTGGCGTTTCCTTCCTTTAGGCCGGGGTAGGCCGGGTCGGTTTAGAAGGGCTAGCGAATTGCCTTGATCACTTGGGGTTGTTTTTCAAGGGCAGGAAACCGGAGATTTTTGTGATTTTATACACACTTCTACCTGCAACGATCGGGCTTTTATGGCTGATGGCGTGTTTGGGCGCAAGCCATACGGTTACCTTAACTTTGTCGCCCCTGGAAACGCACATCAATCACGCGATGCGAACGGAACTGCTCTTGAATGCGCCTTCAAACTCGGCGCCAGCGGGACTTCAGTGGATATTCAAACTTCCGCCCGGATTGAAAATTATCGGGATTGAAGCGGGCACGGCCGTTAACGGAGCGGGGAAGACGCTGGTTTGCAAGGGCGCCAAATGTCTCGTTTACGGAATGAATCACACGACGATTTCTAATGGACCCGTCGCCGTGCTGATGATCAGAGTCGATCAAGCCTTGGCCTCAGGAAAACGATCCGTGGAATACGAAGCCGTTGGCCGGTCGCGATTAAGAAGACCGGAAATTCAGATAGGCGACGCCGTTGCTGTTTCCGTGGAGGGCAGATCGATCGCGGTTGTAGCCGGTGACGGTATTGCCGTCCCTTTAACGATTCCCTAGTTTGTGTGACCCTCTCGTCGAGATGCTATTTGCCGGCTGCAATGACGCCGAATTTAATGGTTGAATTCCCGAGCGTTTAGAGTTTCCAGAAGGCAGTATCCGTTGAAGACTTTTCTGCAACTCATTGTCAATTAGCGAATTCCTGATGTTGTGAGCGAAGCTACATTCTGCTCGCGAAATCTTTCCGGTAATCTGAAGAAAAAGCAGGACTTGTTTATTGTTGACAGATTTTTGAAGGCGTTGATAATAAAAAGCGCCAATAGAAACGCCGCCATAAACTTAATCGCCGCTTTCAAACTCAGGCTAGGAATCAGGAAACGCCACGACGGTCTGAAAACAAGTAGGGAAGGAGCCAATCGCCGTGCGCGGGAAGTCTAGTCCATCAGATAACCGATGACATGCGCCCGGAGTCCGTGTTTTTTGTGAGTCCGGTTCAGTTTTAAGTTTTCGCGCCATGACGACTCAAATCAACTGAGGAGGCAAGAAATGTTTGCTCGCAATGTTAATATCCGTATCAAACCGAACGGTATTACAGATTTCAATCGAACAATGGAGAAGGAAGTGCTTCCATTGCTGCAGAAGCAGAAAGGTTTCCGAGACGAATTGACACTGGTTAGTGAAAATGGATCGGAAGCCGTCGGCATCAGTCTATGGGATCGCAGGGAGGACGCAGAAGCGTATAACCGAACAACTTTTCCCGAGGTACAGAAGATCTTGTCAAAAGTGATTGACGGAGCGCCCCGGGTGCAAACGTACGAGGTTGGCAGTTCCACTTTCCACAAGGTTGCCGCGCGCGGCGTATGAGGCGGGTACAGGCATCGAATGAGGGGGCGCGATTTGCCCCCTCGCTCTTGGTTGATGCCAGGGGGAACTCAAGACCGGTTTCTCACTGCGCCGGGACTGCGTACGCGGCGGCCTGAAACCGCGAAAGCGCGCCGCGGCAGGAGCGATCGGTGGCCATGACGTAGAGTTGGGAATAAAAACAAATACACCAAATACAGGAGATAAAGAGATGTCAAATCGTCCTCTTACCGCCACAGTCGGCACATGTCTGGTGGCCGGCACAATCGGAGCTGGAGTAGCGCTATTGTTCGCGCCTTACTCCGGGAGGAGAACCAGACGCCTGATTCGCCGTAAGGCAGAACAATACATCCAAGACGCACGCGCCGATATGGCCGAGAAAACGGAAGAGCTCTACCTCCGGGGCAGACAGGCGGCGGAGGAGACGGCGCGGAAGCTTCGGCGGAAGATGAATATAGCGGCGTAACCGTCGCAATCGTTCTCGACCGCCTGCAATTCTCGAGCGCTTCGAACGCGAACCGTCCGCAGTATTATTCAGCACGCCGCGGCCTCATTAAGGAGTTGGACAGCGAAAAAAGGTTAAGGCTCCGGGGCATCACCTGCTTGACCCTGGCAGCTTGGATTCGGTAGCCTGATTCAGGTTGGGTGACATGCCGGGACTGACAGGTGTTCCAATGTCCGGAAAATACCTGAGCCAGCCAGTACGGAGGATGCTTGATCGTTCTGCTGTTCGGGGCGCCAGGGTCGGGGAAGGGCACGCAATCCCGATTCATTTCTGAGCGCCGCAAAATTCCCACGATTTCGACGGGCGACATGCTGCGGGCGGAGTGTCGCGACGAGACTGTGGTGGGCCTGGCGGCGAAGTCCGTTCTGGCGAAGGGCGGGCTGGTGGAGGATGAGCTGGTGAACGAAATGGTGGTTCACCGCATTACCGAGCCCGACTGTCGCGGCGGCTTTATCCTGGATGGCTATCCGCGCACTGTACCGCAAGCCGTTTTTTTGTCTGAATTTCTGCAAAATTCCGGGCTCCCCGACCCGACGGTGATGCACCTGGATGTGCCGATTCCGGTGCTGGTCTCGCGGCTCTCGTCACGGCGCCATTGCCCGAAGTGCGGCCGGATCTACAATCTGGTGTTCAAGCGGCCGGTCCACGACACGTTGTGCGACGTGGATGGCGAGGCGCTGATCCAACGCAACGACGACGCCGAAGAAGTAGTGCGCGAGCGGCTGGAGGCTTATCAGCGGTTGTGCGGGCCGCTCATCGAGTATTACCGCGGACCGAATTACCACCGCATCGACGGCCAGTGCGCGCCAGAGAAAATCTCGGAGCAGATCAAGCGCATCATTACCTCGCATTCGCCCAAACCCGAAACATTGCATTCGCCCAAATCTGAAAAAACGGTTGCAAAAACTGGCGTGGTCCTCCCTTTTCGGACGCCGCACACGAAAACGACGTAACGCCAGCTCTCGATTCTGGGAATGACTTCGGCGCGAGCCTGCGGTTTCCGAAACGCAAGCGTCAATCTCTTCGTCTAGGACGGTGCTAGGAGCACAGTCATGAACGCCCATTGCGTGCGCGGCTTGGCTGGTTTTGCGCTGTTGTGCGGAGCCATGGGCGCGCAGCCACGGCTCAACGAATATGCGCTGATTCTGCAGGACCCGCCGGTGGCGCAGCAGGTGGCGTCAGGCAAGGAGCTGCGGACGCGCGCGGCGCTCGATCATGGATCACGTATTGCCGCGGCTCAAAGGCACGTCACCGATGAGCTGGCACGGCGCAACATTCGCGTTACGGGATCGGCGCAGACGCTGGTGAACGCCGTGTTTGTGAGCGCCACGAGCGATCGCGTGAAGGAACTGAGTGCGCTTCCCGGCGTGGCGCGCGTTCAATATTTACCGCCGGTGCATCGCAAGCTCGATCGCGCGATCGATCTGGTGCACGCTTCGGCGGCATGGAGCGCATCGGGCGGCCAGCAGAAAGCGGGCGCAGGCGTACGCATCGCGATTCTGGATACTGGAATCGATCAGGGGCACGCGGCATTCCAGGATGCATCGCTCGTGCCACCGTCCGGATTTCCAAAAGGCGATACTTCCTACACCAACAGCAAAGTGATTGTGGCGCGCAGTTATGTGGCGATGTTGCCGTTTGCGCTGGTGGACGCTTCAGACTCGCGACCGGACGACGTGACGCCGCGCGACCGCTCAGGGCATGGAACGGCCATCGCCATGATTGCGGCGGGTGAGCGGGTAACGGGGCCGCTAGCCACGATCAGCGGCATCGCGCCTAAGGCGTTTCTCGGGAATTACAAAATTTTCGGTTCGCCAGGAGTGAACGACACTACACGAACGCCGGTGATCATCCAGGCGCTCGAAGACGCCATCAGCGATCATATGGACATCGCGGTGTTGCCCGTAGGCGATCCGGCGGTGTATGGCGCGACGCAGGAAGACCCCTCATGCGCCGGGAGTGCTCAACCGTTTGGCATTCCCTCGGACGCGTGCGATGTGCGCGCGCAAGCCGTCGAGAACGCCGTGCATCTGGGTTTAACGGTGGTTACGCCGGCCGGCAACGAAGGCGGCAGCGGGTATAACTTTCCCGCGCTGGCTTCGGTGGACACACCGGGCACCGCGACATC
>DATLVQ010000113.1:0-5338 GCA_035577325.1 Bryobacteraceae bacterium
CCATTGGCCGTCACGTCGGCTTCGGCATGGACCCCGGCACCAAAACCGATATCGAAATCGTTGGTGTCGCCGGCGACACCAAGTACGAAAACATGCGCGAAGAGATTCCGTACGAGCTTTACGTGCCGTGGATTCAGCAGAATTGGGTCGGCAGCATGACGGCCTACGTGCGCACCGAGGCGGCCCCATTGAGCTTCATCGGCACGTTGCGCAGCGCCGCGCGCGACGTGGACGCCAGCGTGCCGGTCTATGGCATTCGCACCGTCGACAAGCAGGTGGAAACGTCACTCGTCACCGAGCGCCTGCTGGCCTCGCTCTCTACCGTGTTCGGCGCCCTGGCCACGCTGCTGGCGGCCGTCGGTTTGTACGGCGTCATGGCGTTCATGGTGACGCGCCGTACGCGCGAGATCGGTATTCGCATGGCGCTCGGCGCCGGCGGCGGGTCCGTCGTCTGGCTGATCATGCGCGAAGTCCTGATCCTCGCCATCACCGGACTCGCCATCGGCCTGGCCGCTGCAACCGGCCTTACCCGTCTTATCGAAGCTCAATTGTTCGGTGTCAAAGCCACCGACATTGCCACCATGCTGTTCGCCACCTTCGGCATCGCCGCCGTGGCCCTGCTGGCCGGCTATCTGCCCGCCCGCCGGGCAACCGCGGTCGATCCCATTCGGGCCTTGCGATTTGAGTAATGGTGTTTTCCCAGCTCCAGCAAGGAGTGCTCGAGGGGATCACGTAAAACGACGGCATCCCAGTAGTAAGCGTGATCGGGAGTCATGGGCCGACTTCCGATAACGGATATTATGTCTACTTCAGCCTCGGCCGTCTTTCGCCGCCGTGCAACCTACAAGCGAAACAGGATCGCCTAGCTCCGGCGCCGGCGCAACCGGTAACCCACGGCGCACAAAGCCGAGCCGAGGAGCAGGAATGTAGCAGGCTCCGGCACCCCACTAACAGGCCCGATAAAGCCATATTGCAAGTGATCCACTTCAATACCGCCCCCAGTGTTGGAGATGTGGATCGAAGAGATGCCGGCCGCGTCAATTACGTAGAACAGCCTATAGTTGGCCGGATTACCATCGCCACTGCTGAAATCACAGCAGGTGCTATCGTCGATCTGCCCCAGCGAGTTCCCGTTCGCGTCAATTGCAGAGAAATGAATCGGAACGTACCCATCGGTCCACGCAATGCCGACATCGGTTGGCAGGTTTCCCAGTACCGCCTTGTCGAACGTGAAAGTGATCCCGGTGGTACCGTCGCCAGAGAATAGCGAATGCCCGGCGTTCTCACCATCCACCGAATCAATGAGACCCCCTGGCCCGTCCACAAAACCCGCGGACGCTGTTGCTCCGGGAGCCGTCATCGGCAGCCCAGATGTCAAGTCCGACATCTTAATCAGGTGAAAATAGTCAAAAGTTCCCAAAATGGGGAAAAAGGGGCTCTTAGTGAAACTGTCGTAGTCCATAATGGGCCCGAAAAGCGGGTCCGCTTGGGCGCTCGGGGAAAACGGTGCCAACATCAGGCCAATCGCCAGAACGGTCACCAGCACTGAAATCTTGTTCCGGTGGGCGGAAAGTTTGGAATCGGTACGCAGTGATCGGAACATCGTTGGAGCCTCCATCGCAGTCTTATTTCCAGATGTTGCGTTTTAGCTTTTTTTGCACTGCTGATTATACCGGGAAACTGTTGGGATGCAAGTAGCCGGCGCTCTTCCTCACGCTGGAAATAACTCCGACCATCCTAAAGCTTTCAGCTCGGTTCAAGATCCGTCCTCGCTTTTTGCCCGCCACACTCGCTGTCGACGCATTTCCCCTGTTAAAAAAAGAGGCCCGCCGCCGAATCCATCGGCCGCGGGCCTTAAGGGAAGAAATCGTTCTGAGTTCTCGTTACGCGGCGTTACCGGTTGCGGCCGCTATGTCCGCTGCTTCCACCGCTCGCGTGGCCACCGCCGCCTCCGCCACTCGGATGGCTGCCGCCTCCTCCTCCGCCGTGATAGTTGCCACCGCCGCCACCGCTAGATCGCGGAGCCGGTTCGGCGCGCGGCGCGCTGTGTCCCCCGCTATAACCGCCGCCACCGTAAGCACCGCCGCCTCCGTACCGCGGCTCGCTCCTCGGCATTGACCGCTCACGCACGATCGGCGGCGCAATCTGTAGCCGCTCAGGCCGTGAATAGCTCGGGCCGCTCTGGTAGCCCGGACTTTGATAGCGCGGGCTGCTCTCGTACCGAGGCATGGACGGCGGGCTGTAACTCGAGCTCGGTCGATCGGCGCCGGGCTGGAATCGGTGCCAGCTCTCCGAGGGCGAATTCTGGTAGCCGTTCCCACGAGGCTGCGCAGTGGCTGGCCGGTCAGCGGTACTGCCCCATCCGCGGCCGCTATTCTGCGCCGTGCTGTAGCCCCGCGGAGCCGCCGGTTCCCCAAAACGTTGCCAGCTGCTGGCCGGGCCGTTGCCGCCATGCGGGGCCGCCTGCGGTTGATTTCCAGGCTGTGCATTCCGTTGAGAAAAGCTGGGCCCGCCCGCTCGCGGCGCATCTCCGAAACGTCGCCATCCTCCACTCGATGTCGCGCTATTAGACGTCGCGCCACTCGGACGCATCGCATCCACCGGCGGTCTGCTGTTCTGCGGCGGTGGCACATTGCGCGCCGCCGGAGCGTTCGCCGGTGTATTCATCGAAGACGTCGGCCTCGCCGGTTCGCCCACGCGCCGCCATCCACCCTGCGTGCTTGCCTGCGGGCTCACCGATGCTCCCGTCCGCGCCGCTGGCTGCATGGGTTGTGCTGCTCCCCGTGGCGCTGCTGCCTGCGATTGCCACATGGATCGCGCACCTCCCGAATTCGGCGCCGCAGCCGAGGGCGCACCCGCGCTTCCCTGCCGGCTGATCTGCGCCAGACTCTGCTGCTGCTGCGCAAACGGCACGCGATTCACCGCTACCGGCTGCGCGTGGCTGAAGAAACGGCCGTTTGTGGCATTCACCCGCGGAATCGCCGCCGTCGCCCGGTCGGAGAACCGCAAACTCGCCGCGGTCGGCGCGATCGGCACCTGCCCTCTCACTAAGCTGGCCTGGCTGAGTTGAGCACCCGATATCCGGCTGATATTGCCTACTCGCCCGCTTCCGAACGAGCCGGAATTCACCACTGAAGCACCGTTGCCTATGCGCGCATTCCTGTATACGTTCGTGATGTTCACGTTATTCACGATATGTATGTTGTTAACCATCACATTATGATTGCGATAGCCGCCGTAGAAACCGCGTCCCCACCACGGGTAAAAGGGTTCATAAGGCGCCAGCGGCACCCAGCCGAATCCCGCCCCGCCAAAGCCGATGCCCACATGGAAACCGCCAAATCCGAAAAACGCCACCAGCGCCGGACTCCAGTAGTGCCGCGCATAAACCGGCCCCGGATACCAGCACCAGCCGTAGGGCCCGCTGTTGAACCAGCGGCCGTAGTGGTAAGGCGCCCAGCCCCATGGGTCGGCGCTGACCCAGGTCCATCCGTACCAGTCTTCCCAAACCCAGCGGCCTTCGCGATAGGGCGCCCAATCCGGGCCGACGTTGGCCGGGCTCCAGACCCGGCCGTAGGGCGCAACATCAACCCACCGCCCATTGGCATCGAGATCCTCCGTGCCATAGATGTCCGGGCTAACGTATTGCGCGCTGCGAGACCTGGAGAGACTGCGATCCCGATCTTCATTCCAACGATCGAACTCATCCGGTCCATTCGCGGCGACAATCTGAAATTCCGGATCGGAGGCCGTTCCCCGCACTATCATGGTTCTGCCGGACGGCACCTTCTCGACGCCGCGCGGCGTATAAATTTCGGCTTCGCCCGCCCGTGTGGTAATCTCCGCCAGTCCATCGTCGCGGACTGTAACCCGGTATGCGCCCCGCTGCACCGGCCGCATTGAAACCGCGGGAGTGCTCACTTCCACCTGCGCACGGGAATCGCGCACCACGCTGAAC
This sequence comes from Bryobacteraceae bacterium, assembly GCA_035577325.1. GTDB lineage: Bacteria > Acidobacteriota > Terriglobia > Bryobacterales > Bryobacteraceae > QHXW01. Next base: position 3,959 of record DATLVQ010000113.1, read on the forward strand.
ATCACGGTGCCCCGCGCCACTTGCAACTGATACCGGGCAGCAGCGACTTCGTTCAACCGGACTTCGGAATCCGACGCCAGACGAACCACATTGGCGGAATCGAACTGGATTTCCGCGTGCGCCCCAGGACCCGTGGTCACGACGTCGCCCGTCACCAGCGGCGCATTCACCGCCGCCGCCGATTGCTCCCCGGAATCGCCGCGCTGAATCGAAACGTCGCCGGCCAGCACGCTGATGCGCGCCACGCTGTGCTCCGGATCGTTTTCCGGCCCGCCGTTCTCCTGAGCGCGAGCGACGGCAACCGTCCCGGTAAGGACTAGCGCCATTGCAAGCAGATACCGATTGGCTTTCATAACCAGCTCCCCGCCCCTGAAAGAGCAACTGCGCAGCCAATGTGTAAAAGTCTGAATTATAAGTAGATTAGCGACTGGATACTCTACCTGCCGCTGGCCGAAATCCACCAACCCGGCTGATCTCGCGCGGCTCTGAGCCAGATAGTCGAGGCATGAACGGAGGTTCTCGAACATGTTTGATCGCAACCCTCAAATCCTCACGTACAGGCCTGTCGTACACGGAATTTCAGCGGCCTGGTGAGGACGACCGACCTGTCCCTAACCCATTCGGAGTGCGGCGCTCGGAGTCGCATAATTCGAAATGCCCCCAGACTGGGCAGGAAAACGGTTTCTCGGCAAGATATTGCAACTCCACCGCCATAAAGCCAGCTCGCGTTTCGGCTATCATGTCAGGCGATGCCGGCAGCTGAAGCGCAACATCTAAATCGAGTGCGCCGGGAGCGCCTCGCCTCAAAACTTGCCGGCCCCGCGCTTCTGTTCGTCATAATCGGCGCCATTTTCTGGAAGCTCGCGCTCACCAATCAATACACCTGGGCCAACAGTCCGGACATCGGCAACCAGGTGCTCCCCTGGTATCAGTTTCAAGCCGGCGTCTGGCACAAAGGCGGCTTTCCGCTCTGGAACCCCCATGAATGGGGCGGCCAGACTATGGTCGGCCAGATGATCACCGGGGCCGCGTATCCGTTCAATTGGATATTTTTTCTGATGCCGCTGCATCATGGCTGGATCGCGCTCAAAGTCATGAACTGGTACTGGATTGCGATCCATTACACGGCCGCCCTGTTCTGCTATTTTCTGCTGCGCGATCTGAAACGCGGGTTCGCCGCTTCCCTGCTCGGCTCGATAGCTTTCGCGGCGGGCGGCTATTTCGCCACCGTCACGTTCCCCCAAATGCAGAACGGTGCCGTTTGGACGCCACTGGTTTTCATGTTTGCCCTGCGCGCCATCCGTGGCGAACGGCCGCGCACCAATGCCGCGCTCTCTGGGATGTTCCTGGGCGTATCCCTGCTCAGCGGGCATCACCAGG
>DATLVQ010000114.1:0-11938 GCA_035577325.1 Bryobacteraceae bacterium
GTAAACGAAGGTACCCGGGTCCACGAGGAGTTCATGGCCCCCGCTAAACAGGACCACCGACAGGGCATCGGCGTGGGCGTGGCCGCCGGCCAGCATGCCAAGCCCGCCGCAATCGAAAACCAAATGACTGTCGAGTGGTCCCCAGCCGGAACGCTGGATCGAGTAGCCGGCGCGCGGATAAAAACTCTGCGTCTGAGGCGGCGGCTTGCCTTTCAATAAACTATGGATCTGCCAGGCATCCTCGCCAAGCAGCCAGAGCGCTTCTTCAAAGAACGCGCCTGCCTGGTGCTTGAAATCTTCTCTCCGGAACAGGACCGACCCCACGCACAACGCGTCATTGAACGGGCGATAATTCCTCTGCTCAAGCGCTAACGCGCGGCCACCATCGTCATCTCCCAGTAACGGAATCGTGCCATCTGGCCGCGTGAGGTGCATCAGGAAATCGAGCATTCCACAAGCCCTGTGCCCCACCTGTTCGGGAAAATGGAACTGGTTGCGCTGGGCTAACGTTAGAGCTTGCAGGTAGAAGTCCAGCGCATAGCAGTGGTAATAGGAAGACAACTCCCCATACACGCCGTCGTCTAAGACCTGCTTCTCCGCCTCCTGGGCTAATAGCGTGGCGCCCCGCTCCAGCCAGGCGGCCGGCCGCTTCCGATCCGCAAACACCAGTCCGCCAATAAAGAGAGCAGCGGCCTCGCCGATCAAATGCGTGTTGGGGCTGCTGAAGACGGAGGTGTAGCGATGAACATGCTCCAGTTGAGCAAAAAGCGAAGCGCCGATCCGCTCGGCCGAAGCCGCGTCGAGCGATTTCGACGGAAGAAGCGGGAAGAGCGTCCACAACCATGAAATCGCGCGGATTCCAGTTTCCAGGCTGGATTGCCAGTTGATCCCGAGGCCTGGCGGATTCTGTTCTATCCAGCTATTGAGCTGGGCCACAGCTTCGCGGGCGTAGCGCTCTTCTCCGCTCAAAAGATACGCTTTCGCCAGCCTCGGCAGGTGCTGGTGACGGTTCAACTCGTGGATGGTCTTGGGATCGCGCCCCGCACTATCCTGCTCGAGCCGGTAATCCGTCCAGAAACGCCGCTCCCAGATTTGCGCTGTCAGCGGATCCTTATGCCAGTCAATCTCGCGGCCGAGTTGGACCGGTCCATGGCTGAACAGCTCGACCTGGTGTCGGCAGAGTGTTTCTGCTTCGGAAACAGCCCGCTCGATCCACGACGGGAAATTCTTCTGGACGAACTGCCGGAGCCCATCACCGTTACTTAAATAGAAACGGCGCGACGGCGCACCGGCCAGGTAGTTCTTGAACCCCAACCCATCCGGGGCCTTTTGGCGGCTGGTGCCAACGCCGATCCGCTCCAGTTCCGCATAACCCTTCTCGCGGAACCTGTGCGCCAATTCGCGCGGCCCCATGGCGCCCAGCCTTTTCAGCTTGCGCACGGCCTGGCTCATATCAAATTGAGACATAGGCCTCTTTAGGTGCCGTAACGTGTTGGTAGATCTCCATCAAACGATCCATGCAGCCTGCTACAGGCGCGTCGCCACCTTTCTCCATTGCCATGGCCAGCTCGACCTTGGTGAGCATTTCGCCGACGTCGCCCGGCTGAAACAGAATCGCGCCTGCCGGCCGTGTGCCGGTACGGCTCGCCACCACCGGCACGCCCAGCGAGAGCGCCTCGCGCACCGAAATCGAATCACCGTCCTCGAGAGTAGGTCGAATGAATACATCGGACGCCGAGATCAACGCCAAGCAGGTTTCGTGATCCACGTCCCCGAGCATAAGAACGTTTTCTTCGAGGCCGGTTTCATGCAGCCGCCGTTCGGCTTCATCTCGCTGCTCGCCGCTGCCCATCACCAGCCAGCCAACCGACGGGTAGCGGAGGCGGAGCCGTTCGATAGCAGAAGCAAGCAGATCGAAGCCGTATTCCGGTCGAAAGAAGAGCGTTGTGGAAAACAAGGGCTGGTGCCGTCCAATCCACGCCAGGATCGGCGGATCGAGAAAAATCTCTGGGCGCTCGCTCTTTATCCAGGCCGGCACAATCTTGGTGCGATGAGGCGGCAAGCCGAGCGCAAGAAGGGCGTTCCGGATCCCAACGCTCACACAGATAACGCGCGCATAAAGCGAGCACACAAAGGCCGCCAGTCTACGGCCCCAGCGAGGAGCGGCGCGCAAGTAGGCGGGCGCCATCCCTGAGTGCAGTGTCAAAATGCAGCCGTTACCGAACTGCCCGGCCAGCCCGCAGCCCAGAGCGACCAGCCAGCTCTTCAAATTGTGTCCATTGGTATGAAGGTGCAGAGTCCATCCTTGCCAGGCATGGCGCAGCAGCACAATGCCGAAACCCAACCCAGGGCGATCACGGCCCGTGTCCAGCACCCGGCACTGAACCCCGGCTGCCATCAATTGCAGATGGATCCCAGACACGTGCACCGAAACTCCTCCGTGCGGCGGTGGATACGGACCGATTAGCAGGATTTTCATATGCACCCGTTGGCCTCCACCAATCGCTGGTAGAGGTGCTCGGTCTCACGAACGGAGCGCTCCATGGGGAAAAGGTCGGCCACCCGCTGCATGCCTGCTTGGGCGAAGCTCGCGGCCAGTTCTTTGTCTTCCAGCATGCGGCCGATGGCGGCGGCTAGTGCGGCCGAATCCCGCAGCGGCACAAGCAAGCCGCTGACGCCGTGTTCGATAACCTCCGGATTGCCCCCCACGCTGGTGGCCACGACGGGGACGCCCGCAGCCATCGATTCGATTAGGGAATTCGAAAGACCTTCGCTCAAAGATGGGAGTACTGAGACCTCCGCCTCGGACAGTAGTTCCGGAACGTCGTTTCGGAATCCGGTAAACACAGTCCGCTGCCGAAGCCCCACGCGGCAGGCATATTCTTCCAGTTCTTTCCTGCTTTCTCCATCGCCGACCACGAGGAACCGCACGTCCGGAAATCTCGCGGCCAAAACGACCGCCGCGTCGAGGAAGTATTGGATTCCTTTCATGTGATTCAGGCGTGAAAACACCACAACCAACGGAGCGGAGAGCGGCAATGCCAGTTCCTGTCGCAGAAGGGAGTTCCTTTGCTTCTTTGCAAATTTCGCGAGCGTGATACCGTTGCGGATCATGATAATCTTGCGCGGAGCATACCCCTGTTCGACTAGCTTGTCCCGGATCGCCTTTGCATTCACTAATACGCAATCGGCCAAGCGGCAAACCATTCGTTGAACCCGTCTTTGAGCCGGCGTCAGCACGTCTCCCGTATCACGGATCGAGGCCACGACGAATAATTTGCCGGCCAGCCGGGCAATGGGAACCGTAAAGACATTGGAATAGAAGCCGTAGCTATGCACGATCTGTATCCGGTTCTTCCTGATGTACTGCGCCAGGCGGAGTCCCTGCCAAAGTGTCGCAGGATTGTAGAATCTGCCTATGGGAAATTCCGGTTTCGGCACGTGAAGCGTCTTCAATTCCCCCAGCAGTGCGCCCGAACTTCTCAGGCACGCCAGATGCAGATCGAAGCGCGCAGGGTCGATCCCCAGGGCCAGGTTCACCACTTGCCTTTCGGTGCCACCGATATGGAAATTAGTGAGCATCTTCAGCAGTTTGATTCTGTTTGGCTGCATATCGAACCGGTCAGGCCGCCGCGAAGGTCTCTCTCCTCGCCCCGCGATCCAGGAAGGCCCTGGACCACAGCTCGAACGAAATCAAAGTCCAGAGTTGCAGGTCGAGGTTCTCGCCCCGTTCGTGGCGAGCTACGAGCTTTTCGATATAACGGCCATTGAAGAACCCGCGGCGCCGGCTGCTGTCTCCGAGCAGTAGGTCGCGGACATAAGCGCCCAGTTTGCCGCGGAACCAATAGCCCAAGGGCACGGCAAAACCGCGTTTGGGGCGGTCGATGATGCTGTCGGGCAGAATGCCTCGCATGGCGCGCTTGAGAATATATTTGGTTGAGCCGCCACGCAGGTTCATCTCCGGCGGAATGGTGGCCACAAATTCGACCAGCTTGTGATCCAGCAGCGGCACGCGGGTCTCTATGGAGTGGGCCATGCTCATGCGATCCACCTTTGTGAGAATGTCCAGAGGCAGATAGTTCTTCATGTCGAGGCTTTGCAGGTTCGAGAGCCAATGGCGATCGCTCGATTCCAGGTATTCGGCCCTGGCCCGCCAGGGTTCATATCGCGCGAGTGATTCGTATACTTCGGGCTGGAGCAAGCCCTTCATCTCGTCACGCCGGAAAAACGTGCCCGCATCCAGATAGCGCTCTGCGCCTACGAGTGAAATATGACGCAGGAAATTGCGTCCCCGCATACCCTCAGGCATCGTCCGCCCGACGGCTCCCAGCAGGCTTCGTGCGGGCGCCGGCAGTGCCCAGCGGTTTCGCTCCCGCTGCTCTACGACGTACTTGTCGTAACCCGCAAACAGCTCGTCTCCGCCGTCTCCCGACAGCACGACCTTCACTTTCTCCGAAGCAAGTCTCGAAACCATATAGGTTGGAATGGCGGAAGAGTCGCCGAACGGCTCGTCCAGGTGCCAGGCCAGGTCCTCCATCTGGTCGAGGGCATCCGGCCCCAACGTCAGCTCGCGATGGTCTGTTCCGAACAACCGCGCCACAACGCGCGCGTGGTCCAGCTCGTTGTAGTCAGGTTCGCCGAAGCCGATCGAGAACGTTCGCAGGGGCTCGGTCATTTGCGCCGCTGCGGTGGCTACAATCGAGCTCGAATCAATTCCGCCGCTGAGAAATGCGCCCAGCAGTACATCGCTGATTAAATGAAGGCGGACCGATTCATCCAGAAGTTCGCGTACCCGCTCGACGAAATACCCCTCTTCCCTTGCGTAGTCCGGCTCGAACTTGAGATCCCAATAGCGCTCAATTACCGGTGTGCGGCCAGGCGAGGCGATCAACAGATGCCCGGGCTCGAGCTTGTGTACGCCATCGATGATGGCCTCTGTGGGCGGAGTCGAGAGAAACGTGAACAGGTGCGATGCCGCGCTCCAGCTGATCTTGCGCTCAACTTCCGTCAACTGCAGGATGGCCTTCAGCTCGGAAGCGAACAGAATTCTTCCGTCGATCTCGGCGAAATAGAGGGGCTTGATCCCTACCCGGTCCCGTGCCAGGAGCAGCTGTCTGGTTCGCTCATCCCAAAGCGCAAACGCAAACATGCCGCGCAAGTGATCCACGCAGCGCTTTCCATAATCCTCATACAGATGGACGATCGTCTCAGTATCCGTGTTCGTGGCGAAGACGTGTCCGCGCCCCTCCAGGTCCCGGCGCAGTTCCCGAAAGTTGTAGATTTCGCCATTGAACACCACCCAGACCGATCCGTCTTCGTTTTGAATCGGCTGGCGTCCGGAAGCCAGGTCGATAATGCTTAAGCGGCGCATGCCCAAACCCGCCCCCACCCCGAGGTAATAACCTTCGTCGTCGGGGCCCCGGTGAGTGATCGCGGAGCACATGTCCCGCAACTCTCGCTCGAAAACGGGCTTCCCATCCAAGCTGACGATGCCGGCAATCCCGCACATTTTCGTTACGCAATCCCTTTCCGAAATCCAAACGTGCGGGCAATGGTAAGCGCCGCTTTCCGTACCCATCCCGTGAGTGCCAGCTTCTCATCTCCCAGCAAGAGATCGAACTGCCAGACCAAGGCGGCATACGTGAACATAAAGGTCGTCCCCATAGCCAACAGAAGCAGAACGGCGGAAACATGGATCTGTGATTTGACGGCGAAGGCGGCTGCCGCGGCGCCCGCTACCGTGCACAGCAAGGCCGCGAGACTACGCCACGGCAGCAGTCTGGCGGCGCTGATCTGCAATAGCGTCTTCATGCGGGCCAGTGCCGCCGCCTTAAAGACCAGGGTCGCAAGCGCGATTACAAGAACCGGACCGACCAGATGAAACTGCGAGAGGGACCACTTGATCAAGCCCACAATAATCGCCAGGCGCATCACGTTCAGCGCCAGTAGAAACCATGTCTGCGCGAAAACACGCATCACTCCATCCACCTGGAAGGTGGTGAACAGAATCACCGTGGACCACGTCATGAAGATAGGGGCGCTGGCAGCGTATTTGGCGGTAAACAGGAACACGATGATCTCCCGCGCGGCCACCATGCAGAACGCGAACAGCGGAAAGAACAGCAAGGCCAGTTTCCATGTCGTGTCGTGCCAGATTGTCAACACGGCCAGCGTTCGTCCTTCTGCCAGCCTCTCCTGCATCTTGACCATCATTACGTCGCTCGTTGGCGATGCCGCAAAATCGACCAGTGGGATCTGCAGGCAACCTACGGCGAAGATGGCAAATGTGGCCGGATCGAACAGGTAAGAGACCGCGTACTGGGGAAAACTCGCCTGCAGAGTCTCCACCAGAACAGCCGCTGCGAAAGGCAGAGCATATACTAATTGGCTCTTCAGTAACACCCTGTCTGGAGTGAACGTGCTGCCGAACTCTCGACGGAAATAAGAAAGCGTGACGATAACCCGGACAAAGGCCACCGCGATCGCACCCCAAAGGAGCCAGCTGAGTTGCCGAAACACTAGCACCGGCAAGATAAAGGCCGCCGCCCGGGCCAGATCTGAGATGGCGTAGGATGCGGAGGCCCAAAGATACCGGCTGCGCGAGATCAGAACAATTTCGAGCGTGGTCGAAAGCATTATGAGGAAAAGATACAGGCCGATCCATGGCAGGTACGCGGTGAGTGCGCTGTTGCTCATCCACTGCGCCAGCTTCGGCGTCGCCATTACGATCAGCCCAAGGGCAGCGAGGCCTGCCATCCCCAGGAAACACATCGAGTTCGCTGCGTACCGGCCCGCCTCGTGCGGCGCTCGGGGAAGGAAATAGTACAAACTGGAAGCCATCCCCAGTTGTGCGATGCAATAGATCGTGGAGTGAACCAGGAAGAGCTGTTTATATGTCCCAAACTCGGCCGGATCGAAGATCCGAGCCAGGACAACCGGAATAAAGAAGGTCGCGGCGAAGGCCAGCGTCCGTCCCGACATCAACAGCAAGGCCGGTTTGAAGACCGACTCGCTTTCCTGTGTCTCGACCATCACGGCGGCGCTCATCAACGCGTTCCCCCTACCCGCCTGGCCGCCGATACAAGCCCGACCAGAATGTACGGGAACCAACTCAGCGTGTAAGGGCCCGATAACCCGCAAACGACAAAACCCCAGAGCGAGATCTCCAGCCCCGCGCCCAGATTAGCCAGACCATTGCTCGAAGATTCCAGGGCCAGGTTGCGCGCGTAATAAAGACCAAAACCGACAAAAAGAATGAAAGGGAGAAAGCCTGCCATTCCGATCTCGGCCAAGGGCTGTATGAAGGTGTTGTGCGTGACCAGGGCCGTCCGTGTATAGAGGTCGGCAGGCGCGTAAAGCGGCCAGGCAATCACGGAACAACCCAGTCCTACGCCGAGCAGGGGGTGATCGGCGAACATGGCCAACCCGGCCTGTGAGGTTGCCCATCGCTGCCGAAAACTGATATCTCCGTTCAGGTGCGAGAAATCCTCGCTCCGCGTCCAGAGCCGGCCGGCAATAATCACGCCCGCCACTACCAAGAGCACAATTAAGCCCTGTAGCAAAGCATTCTTTTTTCGCCAGGCGTAAAGCGCAATTACGGCCACCAGCCCAACCGCTCCGCCGCGCGAGAAGGTGACAAAGATCGCCGCAATGTAGGCAGCTGAAATGCCCATCAGCGCCAGCCGCGGCATCGGACGGAGGCCCGGCGCCAAAAATAAGGCTAGCGGCAGCAGGATGACAAGGCTGTAAGCGAGGTCGTTCGGATTGGCAAAAATCCCGACCCACGCAGCCCTGCCTTCGACCAGATTTCCGTAGAGGTAGTTTCTCAAAACGCCGGCCGCCGGAAACAGCCCGCCGATGACCATGGTCCACATCACGCCACGAAGCCGGCGTTCGGTATTCGCGCAATTCACAATGAAGAAATACACGAGCGCCATTTTCATCAAGTCGGAGAGGGATTCGACGGCCTGGCGGACCCACAGCGCCGTTAGCGAAGAGAGCGCCGCGCTGCCCAGAAAGCCGAGCAGCAGGATTCCTTCCGGCCAGGCAAATTCAAAACTCTTCCGCGCCAATACTGTCTCGACAAGCAGCATCACGAGTGCCGCTCCAGCCACCAGCTTTGCCGGGTGCATCACTTCGAGCGCCGGCATGAGCAGCGGCAGATTCGAGTAAAGGAGGGTCAGAAACATCAGGAGCAGCCAGTAGGCGATCGAGACCCTAGTGTCGCTCCGTTTCGTGAAACCGACCTCAGCGGCGGCGAAAAAGCGGTGCTGCGTAAACGGACGCGATTGGCTAGTTTCGATCATGCGCGCCTTCGAGACTCGTTGCGTGGGACTGCCGGCATCCACTGACCAGATCGAAAGCACGGTGCATCTGGCAGTTCAGGACGGGCCCCGAAAAGAGGCCTTTGGAATCCAGGCAGGAGTTTTCCCACAGAACCGTGCGCGGCACCGTCAACATTGGATGCTTGGGATCCCGGTGCATGCAGCTTGTGTAGCCAAACCGATACCCCGCGGCCGCGACGGCATTCACCGAAGACGTATTGAATGCTCCGTCGGGATAGACAAAATGTTGAACGCTTGTCCCGAGCCTCTTCTCCAGCGTCGCGCGCGACCCCACCACTTCGTCCATCACTTTCTGACTGCCCTCATTTGTCATCAGGACGTGTGTCCTGGTATGGGAACCGACCGTCATGCCGGCTCGACCGATCTCGGCGAGCATTTCCCAAGTGAGCGAGTAAAAAGGTTTGAACGTGCCTTGTTCAATCGAAGTCTCCAATTCCAGCGCCGTCAGGACTCTTTGTATGTCGGCCTGGGATAGGACTTCGAGCAGCATCCGGGTAGCCAGAAACGCCGTGGTTGCGTTCTGCGTCACAACGCCGCTCGGCAGCGAGATTCCGAGCCACTGGAGCCATACGGCTACGTCGCTTGGCTTAACGGTTTGGCCGCCGAACCGCCGCATGAGCGTGAGATAGAGCCTGTCGTGAGTCTGCGCGGTTGAGGTGCCCACCAGGTCTGTCACCACAAAGACCGCCGCGGGAATTCCCTTTTTCTTGAGGAGCGGCAGCGCGTGAGAATAAAAATCCCGGTAACCATCGTCAAAGGTGATCGCCGCAATGCGCTTGTTCAGGCTGTCGCCGGCATCGAGCCGCGCGCCCAACTCATCCAGAGAAACAAATTGAAAGCGGCGGCCAATCCAATCCAGTTGCCGCTCCAACATTCGCACGCTCACGAGCATGGAAGGAATCGACATTTCGGCGCTGGACGCAAAGTCTTCGATTACTCTGTGGTAGCCGATCACCACAGGCATTCTCTTATAGCCCGACAGCGCACCCACAACCTTGTCCGTTCCTGTCCGGCTCAAGAAGCCGGCGGCTTTGGCCTTCATCCAGCTTCGGCTCATAAGCATGGCTGCCTTGCGTTCAACTTCGCTCGAATCCCATCGAATGCCCTTCTCGGTAACACGCGCCGTGCGATTCGGTGCGACGCCAGTTCCAGCTCTACTGACGATCGGCACATCCAGCCGATGCTGCCCGGCGGATACAATTCCAGCCTACCCAGTTCACGGCTACCGTTGCTCCAGTGAGACTTGTAACCCTCGTCGCCGTGCAGCAAATCATATTCCTGGGCTCCTTCCTCGATAGCGCGTTGGATCGCCAGACCCATGGTTACGAGGCCGACACTGTATTTGTCGTAGGCCGCATCGAATCCCGATTGGTAGAAATAGAACGTCCGGTCGTACAGAAACCCGTACAATGCCGCGGCCGGTTTCCCATTCAGCCGCAGCACATACAGCCGCAGCCAGCCGCGCGCCAGCGCAATCTGACTAAAGTCCTGATGGAATTCGACCAGACCGCGGGTGTGAAAAGCGTCCGAGCCGCCGCGATCGCGCCAGCGCAGGTTGTGCAACATTATGACCAGGTCGATTGACTCGCGGCATTGTTCTTCTGTGCGCACTTGCTCGAACTCGACAACGTACTCGCGGTTGAGGCGCTTCCATTTGCGATTGAAGTTATAGCGGTGCTCCGCTCCGAGAGTAGCCAGGTAGGACTCCCAGGACTCCCCGGTTAGACGGATAAGAGGGCATGTATTGGTTCTCGTCTCTTGAACTCTCCAGCCCTCTTGGCGCAACATCGAGGCCACGCCGGCCGCAAAGCAACCGTCGCGCCTTAGTTGTGTCCAATCGAGCATGGGCCGTTCCCCGCCCAAACACGAACCAAGAGCTTGTCGCGCTTCCGGCTCACAGCCCTCGCGGACGATAAAATCCAGATAATCCGAGCCGGCGCTCCCACTTCCCAGAAACTCCTGCACGGGAAACAAGCGCCGTCGCGAAAAGCTGGGAGGCCGCACGCCGAACGGCGCCAGAGCGGCCAGTTGGCTCCCGCAACGCACGGCCAGGATGGAGAGCCGCCTGCCCGCGGCCAGATGTTTCCACCAGGTATGGAGCCACTCCCAGGTCAGGAACAGGCACTGTGAGGCGCTCGATTCGAGCAGATCGGTCCACTCGAGTTGCAGTTCTGCGAACCTCGAACTATCGTCTATTTTCTCCACGGTAAAGGTGGAGCGATCCGCGATCGTCTTTGCAAGGATTGCCATCATTGTAAGAGCCGTAATCCCACACTCAACAAATGGGCGCGAAGATACGTTGGGACAAGCCGATGTGCGGTGCCGCCGAAACATTCACGCGGTGTTAGTCCCCACCAGCATGCGGCGTTCACTGGCTCCTCTGATTCTTCGAGACAACTGTTCCCCATGAGGGGCTAGTAGTCGTATATCGAAAAAGATTACGCACTCGATCAAGGCCGGCCCGTTTGAACAATGGAACTAACTGAAACTTGATTAGATGTAGAAGGCGTCCTTTGAAGGTGTGGGAAAAGACAAAGAGCCAATAATGCTGCCTGGCGCACTTCGTCCATTTTTGCTTCCAGTCCTCGGTACCCCCCAGAAAATCGTACTCCGTTATGTTTTGCTCGAAGGCATTCCGTAAACTTGAACAAAACAGCAGGCCAGAGGGCGAATAGCGGGCATAGGCCGGATCGTATCCTGATTTGAGCCTATACATCCTATTTTTGTAAGAGAGGCAATAATCGAAGGCGATACGCTTCGATCCAGCACGTAAAACATTCAGGAGCAGCCAGCCGGACTCCGCCGCGCGCCGCGCCAGCATCGAGTAGAATCGCGTAGTATCCGGATAACAGGAAATAGCCGTGCGCGATTTGCCCTTCCAACCCGCGGCCTCCAGCCGCAGACCGGCTTCCAGGGCATCGGCCAGCTTCTCCTCCGAGGTAATAACTTCAGTTTCTAACGACCCTATCCCCTTGAGACGTTTGAACCGATTTCTCAGATTGCCACGATGCTTGGCAGGCAAGCCCTCGAAGTACTGGCCCCAGGATGTGAGGAGCGGCAGGTAGGGAGACGCGCCGGACGGCCACGCGCCGGTCGGAGAATCGTCGGCGGCCGCCAGTCTGGGTATCGCGTCGAGGGTTTCGGACCCTGAGGGTAGCTGGCAGAGTTGCAAAAGATCCCACGAACATTTATGGAAGAGGTGACTCCAGATGGCGCGGTATGCCTCTTCCGGCCAGTGCGCGATGATGAAGTCAGCCCGCGGGACGTGCGCGTTGTAGAAAAAGCCCAGCCGCCGTAACTTAATTCCCCACATCCGAATCGGCGTCAGGATCAGCGGGGCGATTGCTATCGGCTGCTCGCCGGCCTTTAACACGAGAATCTGAAGGGTGCTCCCTGCGCCGAAGCATTCCCACCAGGTTCGTATCCAGGCGTGCTCCAGAAAAGGGTGGTCGAGTCCAGCCGCCTCCGCCACTTCGTTCCAGACCGGCTCCAGGTTCAGAAATTCCTGGTAGCTGGAAATGGTTTCGACGCGGATCTCTGCGCGAGTACTCGATGCCTCCGCCACACTCGCTTCTGTAGCTATGCAGGTCACC
>DATLVQ010000115.1:0-22468 GCA_035577325.1 Bryobacteraceae bacterium
CGGAAGGTAGCGCAACTAACTTTCCGCTCCCACGTAGGCCTGATAATCGGCCGCGGAAAGCAGTCCTTTCGCCTCATCGGGCGCGCTCATGCGGAGCTTGACCAGCCATGCAGCGCCGTGCGGATCCTGGTTCAACTTCTCGGGCGCCTGCGCCAAGCTGTTGTTCACCTCGCTGACTTCGCCCGAAACCGGAGAGTAAATATCAGACACAGCCTTCACCGATTCGACCGAGCCGAGCGATTTACCTTGCTCGATGTGCGCACCCACTTTCGGAAGATCGACGTAAACAATGTCGCCCAATTCCTTTTGCGCATGATCGGTGATGCCGATGGTGCCAACACCGCCTTCTATCCGCACCCACTCATGCTCCTTGGTGTAGCGCAAATCTTCTGGATAGCTCATGCAGTTTTCGACCGTTTATAAAAGGGGGTGCCGACGATTTCCGCTTCCACCGGCTGGTTGCGCACCATGACTTCGATCTTCCGGCCCGGGCGCGCTTCGCCCGATGGAAGATAACAAAGACCGATATTTTTGTTCAGGCTGGGCGCGGGCGAACCGCTGGTGACCCATCCGGCCGGCCAGCCGTTGGCGCGCACCTCGTAGCCGTCACGGCCGATGCCGCGGCCGCGCATTTCGAATCCCACCAGCTTGCGCCGCACGCCCTGCTGCTTCTGTCTCGTCAAAGCCGCCCGTCCGATGAACTCGCCCTTGTCGAGTTTCACGATCCATCCTAACTCGGCTTCAAACGGCGTGATGGAAGCATGGATCTCATGCCCGTAGAGCGCCATCTTGGCTTCGAGGCGCAGCGTGTTGCGCGCGCCCAGGCCGCACGGCTTGATGCCGAACTCGCTGCCGGCTTCGAGAAGTTCATTCCAAATTTGCGGCGATTCATCCGGCGCTACGTAAATTTCGAAACCGTCTTCACCTGTGTAGCCGGTACGCGCGATGCGCGCGGGTACGCCTGAAACTGTCCCGTCCCGGAACCAATAGTAGCCGATCGACGCCAAATCGGCTGGTGTCAGCTTCTGCAGCGTGCGCCGGGCCAGCGGCCCCTGCACCGCGATCTGCGCGTAACGATCGCTGGCGAAGTCTACTTCGGCGTCGAATTTGTTTGCGGTGCGAATGTGCGCGAAATCTTTTTCCTGATTGCCGGCGTTGACGCAAAGAAAGTAATGCTGCTCGGCGACTTTGTGCACCAGGATGTCATCAACGAAACCGCCGTGCTGGTACAGGAGCGCCGAATATTGCGCCTGGCCGATGTGCAGCCGGGTTGCCGCGTTGGTGGTCACATAGTCGACAAGCTTAATCGCCTCTGGGCCGCGAACCTCGATTTCGCCCATGTGGCTGACGTCGAAAAGTCCGACGGCTTTGCGCACAGTGCGGTGCTCGTCGACCAGTCCGGTATACTGCACCGGCATTTCCCAGCCGCCGAAATCCACCATGCGCGCGCCCATGGACACATGTACGGCATGCAGCGGAGTGCGCTTTAACGCAATAGATTGCTCCATGGGAAATACCAACGTATCAGGGGGTACGAGAGAGTGTCAAACCACGGTAGGGTAGGATGTGGCAACGGGAAAAACGGCTCCACCTCCGGAGAACGCGGGACGAATGCAGCGTCCCGCCCGCGAAATCGTGAGACTGGCGGGCAGTTATCCCGCGGTCTCGAGCAGGCGGTTGATGATGGCCGACATGCGCTGCCAGTCTTGGGTTTCTTCCCGCAGCTGCTTGCGGCCGGATTTCGTCAGCGCGTAATACTTGGCCTTGCGGTTGTTATCGGAGACTCCCCACTCGGAGCGGATCCAGCCGTGTTGTTCCAGCCGCAATAGTGCCGGATAAAGCGTGCCTTGATTCAGGTACAGGACATCTTGAGAGATCTGCTGGATGCGCTGCGCGATGCCGTAGCCATGCATCGGGCCCATGGCTTCGAGCGTCTTCAGTACCATCAGATCGAGCGTGCCTTGCAGCACTTCAGGCTTAGATTTCATGCAGTCTCGCGAACGTCAACATGAGCATAACGAAACTCATTTTGATCGTCAACAGGAACCTCCGACTGGGATCGCCATCGCTGGTATGCGGCGTTGCGTGAGGGTTACTGCTCCTGCCTCTCGGCCTTGGCTTTTCCGGCACTTGTGAGTTTTTCGAGTTCCGCCAGTTGCGCCTTCACTTCGCCCGCATCCGTCGCATCGGGCGCGAACGTAAGATAATTGCGCAATTGTTCGGCTGCTCCGGTGTAATCCTGTTTTTCGTAAAGGATGGCCCCTAGCACGCGATCCGCTTTCGGCCAGCGGTGCGCAATGTCGAGCTTTTGCGTCTGCCGTGCGCTGGCTTCGGCGGCATCAAATCGCTGCAGGTTATAGTTGGCCACGGCATTGTAGAAGAAGGCGTCGGGGAAATCGTATGAGTCGAGCTTAATGACCTGCCCACTAGTGTCCGCCGCTTCCTGCCACTTCCGTTCGCGCACGGCGATCTGCGCCAGATGCAGATGCGGAGGAACAAGTTTCGCGTCGGCGGCGATGGCCTGCGCATAGTACCTTCGCGCCTCGCCCGGATCGTTGGCTTTTTCGTGAATCAAACCGAGTTCATACCACGCCGCGGCAAAGTGCGGATAGGCGCTCACCGCCTTCTCCAACTCGTTCCGCGCGTCCGCGACCTTCCCCTTGCGCAGCGCCTCGCGCGCTTTCTCGTACGCCTTTCGTGCGTCCTTTGGCGCTTGCAGCGTGGTCATGCTGATGGTGGTGCCTTCCACATTCGCGCGGCGGCGCAGGACGATCGTGCCAACGTCGGGATTGTCGAACATGCGGCGACTGCCGAGATTGACGACATCTGACTTGAAACCGGCCAGCGAGGCCCGAAGTTCGCAACCGGCCAACGCCTGGCCGGCGTTACCGCGCATTGCACCGCCCACCGGTCCGTTTCCCACGGGCGCACTATTGCGGCGCGCCGGAGCATTCGTCTGGAGGCCGTTCGTTCCCATGTCGTCGTAGCTGGCATCCTGGGTCATGGCCTGGCTCTGTCCCAGTTGGAAACTGAAACGGCCTTTCGAATCGGTGTAACCTTCGGCTCGCGGAGCACCGTTGCAGACGCGCTCGATCACGACCGGCTCGGGCGGGGCGCTGCCATCATCCATCAGTACCTTTCCGGACAGATAAACGGACCGGTTCAAGGCATCCATATTGGTGTTGTTAGTCCGGGGAGTCGGGGAAGTCGGCCGCGCGATTCCGCCACCAGCGCCTGCGCCACCTGCACCGCCTCCCGGTGCGTGCTGGCTCAGTGCCGGCTGTGAAGCTACGCTTACGCCGATTATGAATAAGAACAGGCTACGCAGAATATGATTGCGCCTCATCGGAAGGGACCTCTCGCCAAGTTTGCTTCATTATGGCACGGTTATAAATAGCATTTAGGCGCCGGCGCGCGCCTCGAGCCGTAAAGGCCGCGTCGGTGGCGCAGGGATCACGGGTTGGATAGAATGAGGAACCAAATCCGCTATGAAAACGCTCCTGCTCGCCACAGCTGCCTCGCTCCTGTTGGTCTCCGGTTGCTCGCCGGAGGCGCCGCAGAAAGCGGAAAAAAAAGAGACCGCGCCACCCCAGCCCGTCAAAGGCCGGTACGCGCTCTACCAAATGTTCAATGCCGGAAGGGGATGGGCGCCCGACATCCAGGTGCTCCGGCTGCGCAGCATCGACATGCGCGAGGTGAAAGCGGACCGTGGCAAGTCCGCGGTTTGGGAGGCGTACTTTGTCTCGGCGGCGCTGGGGCGCGCCAGGATGTACACCTATTCCGTGATCGAAGCCGAAGGCAATCTGCATAAGGGCGTTTTCGCCGGGCTGGAGGAGAATTGGTCGGGTCCGCGAGGCCCGGTAAAACCGTTCCTGATAGCAGCTGTCAAAACAGATTCCGACCAGGTGTACGAGACGGCTCTAAAGAAGGCCGGCGACTACGAGAAGAAGAACCCGGACAAACCGATCTCGTTTCTCCTCGAAAAAAACGACCAGTTTCCGAATCCGGCGTGGCGTGTGGTATGGGGCGAGAATATCGCCTCGAGTAACTATTCGATCTTCATCGACGCTTCCACCGGGTTGTATTTGCGGACCATGCGCTGAGCACGAATCCGTATAGCCATTTCGCCCGGATTCCGCCGCTTCACTTCCGTGCAAACACGACGCCGATGCACTGGGCCGGCGACGTTCTATCATAGAAGCTCAACATGAGTGACCTTGCAATTCTAGGTGGAAACGCTTTGCGCACGCGTCCATTTCCACAGTGGCCGCAGCACGCGCCCGATGACCTGGCTCGTCTGCAAACGGTTCTCGAAAGCCGCAACTGGGGTGGGTACCCGTTCCCCAATAAGCTGGCTAGCGATTTTGCGCAAGAGTTCGCCGCGTACCACGGAGCGAAATACGGCTGCTGCGTAGCCAACGGAACCATCGCGCTGGTGGTGGCGCTTCAGGCTGCGGGAATCAAGTTTGGCGATGAAGTAATTGTCCCGGCCTACACGTGGGACGGCACGGCTGCGGCGGTGCTGTTCGCCGGGGGTATTCCGGTATTCGCCGACGTCGATCCGGATACTTACTGTCTGGATGTGGAGTCCGCCCGCAGCGCAATCACACCGCGCACGCGCGCCATCATCCCCGTGCACCTGGCCATGCGCTTTGCAGACATGGACTCTCTGCTCAAGTTGGCGGGCGAGCATAAGCTGGCTGTGATCGAAGATTGCGCGCACGTGCACGGTGGCGAGTACAAGGGACAGGGCGCGGGATCGATGGGCGATCTGGGCGCTTTCAGCTTTCAGTCAAGCAAGATCATGACCTCGGGCGAAGGCGGCATCGTGATCACCTCGCGCCTGGATGCTTTCGAGCTGGTGCAATCCATCGTCAACTGCGGGCGCGCCAGTGTCACGGATCAGTACAAAAAGCGCGTGATCGGATCCAATTACCGGATTACCGAGTTTCAGGCCGCGATCCTTTTGGGCCAGCTCGAACAGTTGCCAGAGCTGGCAGCGAGGCGCGTGCGCAATGGCGCGCTGCTGAGCCGTCGCCTGGCGCAGATCGATGGAATATGCGCCCCGGCCCCGCAACTGGCGCTCACGCGCGAAGCGATCTACAACTATGTTTTCCGTTACCGCCGCCCCGAGGTTTCACGCGACCTGTTTGTCGCGGCGCTCGATCGCGAAGGTATCCCGTGCGACGGGCGGTTTTACGAGCCCGTATATCGCAGCGATCTTTTCCAGGTAAATCCGGAAGACTTTCCGCAATTGAAGTTCGGCCGCTCTCAGCCGGTCCACTACGAGGACTGCCGCTGTCCCGTGGCCGAGCGCGCCGCGTATGAGGAAGCGGTGTGGCTGCCGCAGTTTCTACTGCTTGGGGAGGAGAAAGACGTGGAAGACATCGCCGGGGCGGTGCACAAAGTTATCGCGCATATGGATGAACTCGCCGGGGCCGATCCCCAGCTGGCGGGGGTGAAATCGCTGAGCCGCGCGGAACGCCCGCGGATTGAGAAATCCCGGAATTATTGATGAGACTGGATTCCTCATGTACCTGTCGTTGAACAACACGCTCGTGGCCGATCGCGTTCAGTGGCCGGAATTCGCGCGCCTGGCAGCCAGAGTGGGATTCCCGGGCGTGGATGTCGCCACGTCGGGCGCCTTGAAGGAAGGCTTCGAGTCCACGCGGGTGCTGCTGAGTCAATTGAAGCTAACACCGGCCGTAGCCGGATTTCCGGTCGAGTTTCGCAAAGATGACGCGTCGTTCCGCAGCGATCTTGGCCAGCTTGAAGCGGCCGCTCAATTTGTAGCGGCGATTGGCTGCCCGCGCATGAACACTTACATTATGTCGTCCTCGGAACGTCCAAAAGCAGAGCAGCGCAAGATCTATAAAGACCGCCTGCGCGCCGCGGCCGACGTACTCGCCCGCTCGCACGTGCGCCTCGGCCTTGAATTTCTCGGCCCCGTGCACCTGCGCAAAATGTTTCCGTACGAATTCATCTGGCGCATGGACGAGATGCTCGAATTTGCCAAGGAATGCGGGCCGAACGTGGGCCTCGAGCTCGATTCCTGGCACTGGCATCACGCTGGCGCCACGGTGAAAGAGATAATCGCGGCCGGAAAAGAAAACATCATCAACGTGCAGGTGAATGACGCGCCGCGCCTGCCGCCGGAAGAAATTCGGGACGATGAGCGGCTCATGCCCGGCGAAGGCGTGATCGACCTTGCCGGTTTCTTTGGCGCGTTGAAGGAGATCGGGTACGCCGATGGCGTGAGCCCCGAGGTCTTCGGACGCGGCTTGAAAAATATTCCGCCCGAGGAGGGAGCGCGCCTGGGACTCGACACTACACGCGCCGTGATGCGCAAAGCCGGCGTGGCGTCGTAACCGTGCCAGGAATGCCGGATGCCATGCTGGAACACCTGCTCACCGAACAAGCCAATCCCGCATCGGAAGGTATTGACGCGCTTACGTCCGAGCAAATCGTGCGCATCATCAATCACGAAGACCAGAAAGTCGCGGAGGCCGTGGAGCGGGAAATCCCGATCATCGCCCGTGCCGTGGATGTGATGGTCGGTGTCTTCGAGCGTGGCGGCAGGCTTTTCTACATCGGGGCCGGAACCAGTGGACGGCTGGGCGTGCTGGATGCCGCCGAATGCCCGCCCACTTTCAACGTTTCGCCCGAAGTGGTGCAGGGCATTATCGCTGGTGGAGAAGCGGCGCTGGCGCGCGCCACTGAAACCACCGAAGACGATCCCGCAATTGGTGCACAGGATCTGCGCGGTAGAGGCTTTCGGCCATGCGATGTCCTAGTGGGGATTGCGGCGAGCGGGCGCACGCCCTATGTCTTGGGCGCCATCGCCGAGGCCAATGGCATGGGAGCATTCACCATGGGGATCAGCTGCACGCCGGATTCGGAACTGGCGCGTGCGGTCAAGCTTCCTATCACGTTGCTGGTTGGACCCGAAATCGTGGCTGGATCGACACGCATGAAGGCGGCCACCGCCACCAAGATGGCGCTGAACATGTTAACCACGGCTAGTTTCATCCGCATGGGCTATGTTTTCGGCAACTTGATGGTGAACGTTCAGCCGAAGAATTCGAAGCTGGCGGACCGCGCGCGGCGCATTCTCGCACAGGCCGTGGGAATCTCGTACGAAAAGGCCGGTGAAATGCTCATGGCTTCGGGGGACAGTGTGCGAACCGCGATCGTGATGGCGCGCCTGGGAGTGAATCGCGAGGAGGCCGAGCGGCGGTTGGCGGCGGGCCGCGGGCGAATTTCGGAAGCGCTGCGGAAATGAAACCACGGGAAGAGAGCCGGGAATAGACTATGGACAAATTCGTCGTCAAAGGCGGCGTGCCGCTGCGAGGGCAGATCGAAACGAACGGAGCGAAGAACTCGGCGCTGCCGGCGCTGGCCGCCACGTTACTTACGGATCAGCCAGTGGTGCTGCGGCGCATCCCTCACGTGCGCGACGTGCGTACCATGCAGCGGCTGCTGGTGGATATCGGCGCCACTGCCGAGGTGGATAACGGCTGCGTGCGCATCCAGGTGAGCCAGGTCCGGTCCCCCGAAGCGCCGTATGAGCTGGTAAAAACCATGCGCGCATCCAGCCTCGTGCTGGGGCCGCTGGTGGCCCGCGCGGGCCGCGCGCGCGTTTCTCTGCCCGGAGGCTGCGCCATCGGTGCGCGGCCCATCAATCTTCATCTCGCCGGGCTCGAGCAATTGGGCGCGCAAATTCAGCAGGCACACGGCTACATCGAGGCGGTGGCGCCGCAAGGGCTGCGCGGAGCGGCCATCCGTTTCGAGCGCATCACCGTCACCGGCACGGAAGACCTGATCATGGCGGCGGTGCTGGCGCAAGGCGAGACGGTCATCGAAAATGCGGCGCGCGAGCCGGAAGTGGCGGACCTCGCCGACCTGCTGATCAAGATGGGGGCGCGGATTGAAGGCGCGGGTACGGCCACCATCCGGATTCAAGGCGTAGAGCGATTGCGCGGCGCCGAACATGCCATCATTGCCGACCGCATCGAGGCGGGCACGTTCCTGGTAGCCGCGGCCATCACCGGGGGCGACCTTACGGTGACGGGATGCGCGCCCGAGCACAATAGTGCGCTGATCACGAAGTTACAAGCCGCCGGCGCCGAGGTCACGGAGGTGGATCGCACGACGCTGCGCGTGCGCGCCGACGGCGGGCTACGCTCGGCCGACGTCTCGACCGCGGAGTATCCCGGCTTTGCCACCGATCTGCAGGCGCAATATATGGCACTGATGACGCAGGCCGAAGGCATCGCCATCATTACCGAAACAATTTTCGAGAACCGTTTCATGCACGCGCAGGAGCTGGCGCGCATGGGCGCGAACATCCGGCTGGAGGGCAAACAGGCCATTGTGGCGGGGCGCAAGGAATTGACGGGCGCCGGCGTAATCGCCTCCGACCTGCGTGCCAGTGCTTCGCTCGTGCTGGCGGCGCTTGTGGCGCGGGGCGAAACGGTCATCGACCGCGTGTATCACATCGATCGGGGCTATGAGAAAATCGAGGAGAAGCTGGCGGGCGTCGGCGCGCAAATCCGGCGCCTCGATTGAACTCAAGTGAGTTTTCTCTGATGACCCACAGTCCCGAATTCCTCAAGCTGGTCAACGACGCGAAATCGCGCATCCGCGAGACTGACATCGCCGGATACCAAAAAATGCTGATGCAAGGCGAGAGAGTGCTGCTGATCGACACCCGGGAGGAGAGCGAATGGGCTGCCGGGCACGCGGCCGGCGCGGTGCATCTTTCGAAGGGCATCATCGAGAGAGACATCGAAACCAAGGTACCGGACAAACTGACTCCGATGGTGCTTTACTGCGGCGGCGGGTTCCGCTCCGCGCTGGTGGCGGACAACTTGCGCAAGATGGGGTATCAGAACGCGATTTCGCTCGATGGCGGGTGGCGCGCCTGGCAGCAAGCAGGCTTGCCGGTTGAGCGGTAAAGGCTCACCAGCGAAGG
Source organism: Bryobacteraceae bacterium (assembly GCA_035577325.1). Lineage (GTDB taxonomy): Bacteria > Acidobacteriota > Terriglobia > Bryobacterales > Bryobacteraceae > QHXW01. Next base: position 8,975 of record DATLVQ010000115.1, read on the forward strand.
ATCAGCTTTATACAGCACCAAGTCACGTAGACAAACACCAACAGCTCGAGCGCGCGGATCAATTTCTCTACAGCGCCCCCGAGGAATTCGAACCGCAGCAGCAACCCGCAAAGCAAACCGCCCATCACCCAGTAGTTGTCGAGTGTATAGGCATAACTGCGCCAATAGGCTAAGAGGACGCCGTAGTACGCGATCGGCCAATTACTATCAACGGCCGAAGAAAGCCGCTTAGCCGCAACCAGCAGAGTCGCCGCCATCAGCAACAGCGTGACTACGTTGAACAGGGTGATTTGAAAATACATTGGTCAGAACGACCATAGGAGGCTCGAGAATCCGGCACGCCAGCGACAGTTCTGGAGTGTGATGAGCAGGCCGAAGTCCTCCCGGTAACGATAGTACGGGCAAAATGCATTTCATCTCAATCGGCGATTCCACTTAGAGGCGCTCAGATGATTACGGAGGCGAAATCAGCAAGAAAACGGTTCGAAAAATAAGCGGAATGGGTCGGCTTTGCCGGCCGCCCTTCGAATGGATCGTGATGTTCATGAACGGTACCAGGCCGGGACCGACCGACCTGGAATGTGGCGCGATTCGGGGCCGCAGCCGGGCATAGCCGCAGCTGGGGGATAGAAGAGCGTCCCCGGCGGTAGAGTCCACGGAGACAGCGGTTTATTCAAGTGGTACTTTGAGATCCACCAATGCCCAGCCCGTCGAACCGGGCTTGAGCCGCAGAATCGGGACCGGCGTACTAGAAAACAAAGCTGATCCCGACCATGGGAACTGAGTCGTGCAGCCAGCCAGATGCGATCCCGGCGCGGGCGCGATCACTTGCGTGGGAAAGCGGCTGAAATAATCCCGCACTTCGACGCGGAGCAGGATGCGCGGCCGGAGGGCATACTTAATACCGCCCCCGAAAGTGGCCATCGGCACCCATTGGCTGATCTTGGTCAGGAGAGCAAAGCCGCTTAGTGGCTGGAACGCGGATTCCGTTCCGGCGCCCCGAAAAACGCGCAGGCCGCCGCCCGCAGCGCTTATGATTCGCCAGCGACACTATATCGATACGGTTCGCCGCGAAGTTGGCCACATAGACGACACCGCGAGGTTCGTCGAGGGCGATGTCCGATGCGTGCCCGCCGATCGGCACCACGGTGCCGAACGAGGCCCCGCGCACAGCCGGCGCTAAGGTGGCAGCCGCCGCAAAAATAACGCCTGCCAGCCGACGGGTCCATTTCTTGCCTGAGCTTCGATTTCGTTTCATCATGGGGCACTCCACGGCGGCCACGGCGGCCAAGGGTGCGGGCGGACCGCCCGCCCGCACGTCCCGGCTTCCGCGACGTCTTTCATCTATTCGGCGCTTTTGCGGCGACGCAACACGATCACACCCAAAAAAACCAGCGCGAAAACAGCGCAGATAAGGCGAATCATCGAGCCATCCATAGTGTTTCTCCTTTCCCAGCAAATTCGACGACGCTACATGTTCACCATCATGGGGATCAGCTCCCGCACGATGCGCACCAGCACCGGCCCCACCGTCACCACAAAAAGAGAAGGCAGAATGCAGAAGAAAATCGGGAACACCAGCTTCACTCCCAGCTTGGCGGCCTTCTCCTCGGCGGCCTGGCGCGTTTGCACGCGCATGAACTCGGAATGGCCGCGCAAGCTCTGCGCGATGCTGGTACCGAAGCGGTCTGCCTGCACCAGCACCGCTACCAATTTCTTGACCTCATCGACCCCGGTCCGGTCGGCCAGGTTTCGCAGCGCATCCGCGCGCCGTTTGCCCGCCTTCATCTCCAGATTCATGAGGCCGAACTCCTGGCTGATCTCGGGATGAGCGAACTGCAGTTCCTTGGCCACCTGCACCACGGCTTGATCCAGACCCAGGCCGCTCTCCACGCAGACCACCATCAAATCGAGAGCGTTCGGCAGTCCGCGGCGGACCAGCTTCTGGCGTTTCTTTGCCGCGCGGCGCACGTACTCGTTCGGTCCGAAGAAGCCGGCGGCGAACGACCCCATCACGACCAGAATCTTCTTGGTGGGATCGGCGTCGGAGCGCGCCGCAAAGATCAGCGCCACTACCGGCAGCGCCAGCGCCAGGATGGCCTTGGAGCCGTAGAGCATTTTGAGCGCATTGGGGCCGCGGTAGCCGGCGCGCATCAGCCGTCGCAGCATCACGGTGGAGTCTTTAGGCGCCGAAGGCACCAGCGTTCCCAGCTTGCGGATCACTTCACGCCAGGCGAGGCTGGGGTGGGACGCGACCGCCGGGGCTTCCACGGCGGCCGCCGTCACGCGATCGATAGCCGCTTTGGGCCGCACCCAAAGCTGCATTCCCAGCGTCACCAGGATGCCGATCATCAGTACAAAGACCAAAGCAGTTGCCAGAAACATGCGTTAGACCTCGATCGAAACAATCTTCTTGATCACGGCATAACCCGCGAACTGCAGGGCGATGGAAGCGCCCATCATCCATTGGCCCGTCGCATCGTGGAGGAAGAACATGATGTACTGGGGATTCACGTAGAACATCAGCACCGCCACCGACGCCGGGATCAGCGAGAGCACGGTGCCGGTCATGCGGCCATGCGCGCTGATGGCGCGGATGCGGCCTCGCAGCTTGAAGCGCTCGCGTATCAGGTACGCCAGCTTCTCCAGAACTTCGGCCAGGTTGCCCCCCGTGCGCTTCTGCAGCAGAACGGCGGATACAAAGAACTGTACATCCAGCAGGGGAATGCGCGCCGCGAGTTTTTCGAGCGCCACCTCGAGCGGCAGCCCCAGGTTTTGCTCATCGAAGGTGCGGCGGAACTCGCCGGCCAGCGGTTCGTCGAATTCGCGGTGCAGCATTTCAAGCGAGACGGAGAAAGCGTGTCCCGCGCGCATGGCGCGCGCCACGAACTCCAGGCCATCGGGAAACTGCTCCTCGAATTTGCGCAGCCGCTTCTTGCCTTTGCGCCAGACGTATGCCAGAGGCAGCACCCCGCACAGGGGCCCGGTGAAGAAAGCTAGACGGTTGAGCGGCGGCGGAAGCAAATACCAGGCCCCCGCGAACCCGAACAGCAAACCGGCGGCAGCCACGCGGGCGAGCCGCGCCACGGGCCAGTGCAGCCCGGCCTGCTCGAGCAGACGCTGCAGGCGGCTGCGCAGCTGGAATCGGCGGAGCAACTCGAGAACCATGCGGTCTTTCTTCGCGTCATCGCTCTGCATGAGCGCCGGTGCCGCATTCGGGCGCTTGCCGGGCTGCGCCGAGGTGCCGAGCAGGCGGCTCTTGATGCTGTCCAGATCGGATCGCCGCAAGCGGCTGTCCAGCAGGTAATAGCCGCCGGCCGTAGCCAGCACTACCGCCACGAAGCTGAAGATGACGAACGTCATGATGTTCCTAGACCTCGAGCGACTGATCGAACAGCTCGGCGGGGAGATGGATGCCGGCCGCCAGCAGTTTTTCGGAAAACTTGGGACGGATACCGGTGGCGCAAAATCGGCCCAGCACCTTTCCTTCGGCGGACACGCCGCGTTTCTCGAAGACGAAAATGTCCTGCAGGGTCACCATGTCGCCTTCCATGCCGGTGACCTCGGTGATGCTCACCACGCGGCGCGACCCGTCGCTTAACCGCGCCGCCTGCACCAGCACATGGACGGCCGAGGCGATCTGCTGGCGGATCGACACCATTTGCATGTTGGCGTTGGCCAGCGACACCATGACTTCGAGCCGCGAGACGGCGTCACGCGGCGTATTGGCGTGCACCGTGGTGAGCGACCCGTCGTGGCCCGTGTTCATCGCCTGCAGCATGTCGAGCGCTTCCTCGCCGCGCACCTCGCCCACCACGATGCGGTCCGGCCGCATGCGCAGGCTGTTGACCAGCAACTGGCGCTGGCGCACGGCGCCCTGGCCTTCGATGTTGGCCGGCCGCGTTTCCAGCCGCACCACGTGCGGTTGTTTCAGCTGCAGCTCGGCGGCGTCCTCGATGGTCACAATGCGCTCCTTGGGAGAAATAAACGCCGACATCGCGTTTAGCAGCGTAGTTTTTCCGGCGCCCGTTCCGCCCGCGATGATGATATTGAGCTTGGCCTTGACCGCGCCTTCGAGCAGCTCCATCATGCCCGCCGTCAGGGCCTGCTTCTCCACCAGGTCCTGCGGCATGAGCTTGTCGGTGCCGAAGCGCCGGATCGAGAGCAGCGGCCCGTCCACGGCCAGCGGCGGCACGATGGCGTTTACGCGCGAGCCGTCGCTCAGGCGCGCGTCCACCATGGGGTTGGATTCATCCACGCGCCGGCCCACCTGGGACACGATCTTGTCGATGATGCGCAGCAGGTGCGAGTTGTCCCGGAAGCAGACGTTGGTGATTTCGAGCAGCCCTTTGCGCTCGACGTAAACCTGCTTGTGGCCGTTCACCAGAATGTCGGAGATGCTGGGATCCTGCAGCAGTGGCTCGAGCGGTCCCAGTCCAAACACTTCATCGAGAACTTCCTCGGAAATCTGCTGGCGCTCGAGCGAACTGAGCAGGGTCTGCTCGCCGTCGATCAGCGAGATCACCGCCTGGCGCACTTCGCCGCGCACGCGCTGGTTATCGATGGTGGCCAGCGCTTCCAGATTGATCTTGTCCAGCAGCTTGCGGTGCAGAGTGAACTTAAGTTCTTGATACTCGGGCCGCAGGGCGTTCTTATTACGCCCAGAGTTGCGCAGCAGGCGCTGGTCCCAGGTCAATTCTTGTCCCGGCCTTGCATCGGCATTCGTTGTTAGCATGTTTGCTTTCCTTCACACCCCGCTTATCCGGCCCGCTCGAGCGCCGGTCCGGTCTTCGCCGCATCGGCGTCGCGAGGCTCGGAACAGATGGCCCGCGCGAACTCCCAAAGCGCGCGCTCGAGTGCGCACGGCCCAACCGGCTGGCCCGCGCTGAGCGCCTTGTGCAGCGAAAGATAGTCGTTGGGAAAAGTGGCGTAGACCGGCGCTTTGAAGATCTTGGCCATAGCCTCAAGCGTCACTTCATCGGCCCGGCCGGCGCGGTTGACGATGACGTGGAAATTCGCCAGGCTCAATCCGATTTGCGCCAGCTGCGATACCGCCTTGCGCGTGAGATGCAGGCTGGGAAGTTCCGGTGTGGTCACCAGGAAGCCGTGTTCCGATTCGGGCAGCATCAGCAGGCTGAGGCGCTCGAACACCGTGGGCAGGTCCACGATGACCCAGTCGTAGACCGGCCGCGCACACGCGAGAATTCTGCGGAGCTTGGAAGGATCCGGGTTTCCTATGGCCAGCGCCCCCGGTGACGGCAACACGTCCACCCCGCCCTTGCGTTGTACCAGGGGCGCCCAGGTCTCCGGCGTCGCATCCAGGGTGCCGTTCTCCACCGCGCGCAAGGCCTCGGCCACCGACGGCGCCTCCGGCAGCTTGAACAACAGGCGCATGGTGCCGCTCCAGAGCGCGAAATCCACCAGCAGAATCCGCTGGCCGGTGACTTCGTGCAGGGCAAACGCCGTGTGAGCGGCGAGCGTGGAAGCTCCCGATCCCGGTTTCGCGCTCGTAAATACGACCAGCCGGCCGCGGCGCGTTTCGCCCGCTTGCTCGCCTGGCAGAAGGCTGGCAATGCGCGCCACCGCCTGGCGCTGGATTTCGGGGGAAAACGGCGCGTAGAGAAACTCGGCGGCCCCGGCGCGGAGACAGTCGAGCAGGACCGGGGCGTCGTTGCCGGTATGCAGGGCGATGACCGGCACCGGTGTCGGTGAACTGCAGGCCGCGTTAATGAGCGCCGACGCTTGCGCAAGATGGCTCGAGACATCGATCAGCAGCACGTCCGGCCGGGCCTGGCGGAGTTGCGCGACGAGCTTCCCTAAGGGCGGGTAGCTGGTCCATTCGGCCGAGATTTTAAAGGCGCGGCTCTGGGACAGCGCCTGCAGAAATTGCTGCGCCAGGGTCCGGTCGGGCAGTATGGCGAACGCCGTAAGCTGCGCCGGGGGGGATGTAACATTCGACTTGGGAATCTGAACGGCCATGATTCGCTTAGGGGCCGGGCGTCTCCGCCGGCGCCTTTGAACCACCGCCGGCCGCCGGTCTGAGCGGTGGGCTGTCCGAGTAGCCGTCAGGGTTTGGGGGTGGATCGGTTGGCCGGGGGCTGGGTTTGGCATCGACCCCGGATCCGGCATTGGGTACGGCCGGGATTGGTTGCGCCTCCGACGGGAGTGGTTCTTCACGCGCTCCAGGAGCTTGCGCCACGGGATGCGCCTTCTCCACCGGCATCGTGCCGTTCGGGCGAACCGCCTCGGGCACCACGCTGGCCGGCCTGGCTCCGCCTGTAGCGGCCGGTTTTTCGGCGGGACTTTCGTTCCGCGAAGCTTTTTTGGGTGAGGAGGCTTTGGGCGCTACACTGGGCAAAAAATCCTTCAGCATGTTTGGCAGCGGCTTGGGGTCGCCGGGCAGCAGCGGGGAAACACTCTCCGGGGTGACTATAACCAGCAGTTCGGTTTTGGCCTTGGTTTCGGAGCGGCTCTTGAAGAGCGCGCCCAGAATCGGGAGATGCGAAAGGCCGGGCACCTGCGAAAGGTTCTCGGTTACGCGATCGTCCAGCAGCCCGGCAATCACGAAGCTCTGCCCCTCCCCCAGTTCGATGTCCGTTTCGATGCGCCGCGTGGCCAGTGCGGGGATAGTGAAGCCGGAGAAGACCACGCCGTTCGCCAAGTCGATGGTCGAGACCTCGGGCTTCACATGCATTTTGATCGTGTTGTTTGCAGTAACTTGCGGCAGAAACGTCAGTCGGATGCCGAACTCGCGGAACACGATCGTGATCGCGCCGGCATTCTGGCCGCCTTGCACGACCGGTACCGGGAATTCACCGCCCACCAGGAAACTGGCTTCTTTTCCGTTGGTCGTCACCAGATTCGGCTCCGCCAGGATTTGCAGCACGCCCTGCGTTTGCAGATCGCGTATCACCAGTCCCAAGTTCAGGTCGGGGCGGAACGCGAAGATATTCAACACATCACTAAGAGAGAAGTTTGTGGTCGCCCCAGTGAGGGTCCCTGGGATCTGGCCCTGCAGCGAGGATGGCGTCCCGCTCGGAAACTGTCCTGTAGTGATGCGGCCGGGCGTGTTGCCCGCTCCCGTCGAGAGCAGGTTCACGCCGAAGGATTTGGCCACATTGCGATTGATTTCGGCGAACTTGACGCGCAGGATGATCTGTTTGTCGGCTCCCGGCGGAACCACCTGCAGGTTGTTCACAACAGTCTTTACCAGCGGCGCGATAAGCGCCATGGCCCGGTCCGCGATGCCTTGATTGCTGGCGTGACCGACCAGCGCCAGAGAGTCCCGGTCGGCCCGTACATCAATGGCTTCATCGGGAAAAGCTTCCTTCAACAACCGCCGGATAGGCTCGAGATCCCGTTCCACCGTAACGGCGTACATCGCGCGCACGCCCGTTTTCGGCCAGATCACCAGCGTGGCCGTGCCGGCCGACTTGGCATTTATGAGGATCTCGCGCGTCGTGATGGCGACGGCGTCCACGATGTCGGGGTTGCTGATGGAGATGCGCGCCACCTCCGCCTGTCGGTCAAGTACCACGCTGCGGCCGACCCTCAGCTTCATCTGCTCCACCGGATCTGGTGATGGGATGTCATCGGCCGCCACCGCCGCGGCCAGGGCCAGGGCTGGCACCAGGGCCATAGCCGGCCACCAAGGGCCAGATATCGCATTCCCGGGTTTCGCCCAAAAGTTTCGCCTGCTTAAAGTGCTCAATTGGCTCCCTCCGGAGATTTCTTCGCCCCAACCACCTCCACGGTTCGCAGGTTGCCGCGAATCATGACTATCTCGTCTGGGGCGGCTACAGGGCGCGCCGTGACAGGAGGTGTCGCAGCTGCCTGCCGGGGCCAGTAGGCGGCGACCTTCGCGGGCGCCGCCACCTGACTCTTGCGCTGCCCATACAATTCCGCAGTTTCGCGCCCTGGTGTCTTTTCGGTTCCTTGATCGGCGCCGTTTCGCAGGACCAGTTGGATGCGGCCCTCGCTTCCGGCGAGCGTCAGAATTTCCGCCTGCTCCGGCGTCACCAGCAGGGTGACCACGGCCGTGTTGATGGCCTGGCCTCGCGATTCCGGCTGCAGCACCTGCCCCGCGGTCAGCACCACGATGTTCTGCAGCACCGTATTGGTAATGGTGCCGTTGAAATTCGGCGGCCGGCCGGTTACGAGCACGTCGACGCGCATGCCGGGCAGGACGTATCCCGCCACTCCCACGACATCGTTAACACGCACCGAAACCGCGCGCATACCGGGCGGAATGATGGGCGCGAGGCCCATCCCGCTGCCGCGAACAGCCAGCCGGCCCTCGAGCACAGGCTCATCCAGCAGGACATTGCTCACGACGGGCCGGTCGATGACTTCCTCGACTTTCGAAAAACCGCCATGGGGGAATAGATCCACCGGGATCTTAGTGATCTTCAGCTCCTCCCGCCTGACTGAAGTGCCCACCGGGAGGGGCTGGGCTGCGGTCACCAGGTCGCGGAATTCCACCTGCTTCGTCCTCGTCCGCGCGCCGCGCGCCGACATCTGATAGAACAGCGCGGAGACAACCAGCGCCAGCACGATGCTCATGGCTAAAACGGTCAAAAATCGTCGGTCCATAGTTCACTCGTTGTGTTCGGTCTCATCCCAGGGCAAATTCAGCCAGCCATACACCGGCCACAATGGCGGGCGCGTAGGGGATAGCCTGGCGGCCCGGCGCACCATGGCGCCGCGCGTGCAAAGCCAGGGCAATGGCATAGCCCGCGGCCATTAATCCTCCGGCGACGGCGGTAAACCAGGCGGCCCAGAAGATGGCGCCCGGGCCCAGCAGACTGCCGAATCCGGCCATCAACTTCACGTCGCCCCCGCCCATGCCGTCGAGCAGGTAAAAGATCAGGAAGACGGCAAACCCCAGCAGCGCTCCGAGCAATGCCGCGAGCGCCCCATGCCAGCCCTCGAGGGCCATATGCAGCACACATCCCAATACCAGGGCAGCTCCCGATGTCCAGTTCGAGATGCGGCGGCGCGCGAGATCCTCGGCCACCGCCGCGCATCCCACAGCCAGCGTGACTCCACCGAGTACGGTCATGCCAGCTTCTTCCCGCCTCTGTCACGCTCCCGCTGGTCTTCCATCAACCGCGGCGTAAGGAAGCCTGAGGCCAGTGCGAACTCAACTAATCTCTTTCCGGAAGGCAGACGCCAGGCATCGTGACTGGACTTGATCCGGCCCTTGCCTCTTCTCTCGGCGTCAAGCGCGGCGACTGTATGCCGGCGCGCGGCATTCTTCGGCGTCACTCGATTGCCCCCCCTGTGTACTCTTTCGGTGGAATCGGGCTTTTTGTTTAGTTCAGCCTGCCATGCCGTGCGAAAAGCACGGATTGGCGGTCCAGATACACTGCGCTCCAGCGCCCGTCACGCATCAGCAGCTGGGCAAGAGGCCATTCGGTGGGAAGTAGGGCCAGATCGAAAGCGTACCGGTCCATGACGCTCTCCCAGCCCGGGGCGGCGTTGAGCAGGCCCAGGTACTCGCGGCCCACCTCAGGCCCGTAGAAGTCGCTGCGCCCGTCGACGAATACGCGACCTTGCGGATAGAATCGGTAAATCAAGTAGTCGCCCCACTGATCCGACGTCAGGATGCGCGGCAGGGAGCCACTGCCGGCCGGAGCGATCCAGGCGATGTTCTGGTTGATCGCGGCCACGGGAAACTTGTTGTCCGGGAAGTCCCGGGGCCAATTCCACGGCAGCAGCGCCAGTCCCGCCAGCGCAATTGAGATCCACACGCTCGAGCGCTGCGGGGCGGCGGAAAAATCTCGCAGGCAATCGCGCAGGGCGGCCCCCACCGATTGCCGTCCGAACCCGGCGCTCCAGGCCGACCAGAGGCGGCTGGCTTCGACTGCGCAGACAGGCGCGGCGAGAAACGCGTAAAGCGGCACATGCCGCGCCGAAGCCAGGGCAGCATGCGCCCAGAACAGGATCATCAGCAGTTCCGCCAACAGGTGCTGCCGGTACAGCAGAGGAATGATCGCCAGCCCGGCGAACAGCAGGATCTCGAATTGCATCATGCTTTCCGAGCGAAATCGCGGCGATTGGAATTCATCCACCACTTGCCGGATCCAGTCCGACCGCAGATAGCTGACTATGTGCTGGTGCAAATGCCAGCCGTAGGGATTCGCCAGTGTGGCCAGCGCGCACGCGGCGGCGAGCAGCGCATAACGTCCCGTGGCCTGGAAACGCCTCGGTACGCCAGGCGGATCGAGAGCCGCCTGCCATAACGAGCCCGCGGCCACCAGGCCCAGGGACGCTATCCAGGCCAGAAACCCGCCATGCAGATTCGCCCATACCGCCGTCATGGGAACCAGCCACCAGACCGCTCGGCCGGGCTGGCGACGATCCCGTTCCAGGATCCAGACAGCGGCCGTCAGACCCACCAATGTAAAGAGGTGCGGACGCGCCAGGTAATGCACGGTCGAGGCCCCGGCAGCGAGCAACGCCCCACCCAGCGCCGCGAACAGATTCGCGCCGCGCCATATCATGTACCGGTAAAGCAGCACGGCGGCAAACGTGAGCGCCAAGCCAGTGAAGGACACAACGCCTTTCAACCCCCAGGCGCGGTACAGGAGCGCAAAGATCACGTCACTCAGCCATTCCCAGGCAAACCACGGCTGTCCGGCTTTGCTGAACGAGAACAAATCGCGGACCGGCACCGAGCGCGTGTCAAGAATGTACTCGCCGGTGCGGATGTGCCATCCCGTGTCGCCGTCTGCAAGTAACACGGTCCAGCCGCTGCCCGCCGCGAATACCCAAAGCAGAATCGCTAAGAACAGGCAGTCGGAAAGCGACGGAATCAGCAGGCGCGGCATTCTGCGGGCAGAAACGATGCCGGGGTAGACGGCGGGTATCAACATGTTGGCAGTGGGACGAAGGAGGTCTCCGCCAGCTACAGCAAAGATCGGAGGAAAGCGCTCAGGGCTTTAGAGGCGGGGTAAGGCTGAATTCGGCCGCGAAAAATTGTTGCAACTGCTTGCCCTTACGGCTCGCGACCAACGACGTCGCGCGGCCTCGGATGCGGTCGTCGTGGCGGTAAACAGCCAGTGCGGAGAGGGCTTCGGCCGCCATCTTCTCGGGTGCCGTCTCGACCAGTGAAAAGAGGAACTCGAATGCGCTGTCTTCACGCGCCAGAGCCAGCCCGGTGAGCAGCGCACGCCGCCGGGATTCGCCGGCGCCCGCGGCATACCGGCTCTTGAGTATTTCCAGAGCAGCCGCCTCGCGTGACTGGCCGAGCGCCAGGGCCGCCGCTTCAGCCACCGCGACAGCGCCGCTATCGAGATATCCGGCCACGAAGTCGAGCGACCGTGCAGGCGCCACCGCCAGCAGCGCGGTGAAGCATTCGGCGATTACGTCGACGCTCTCGTCTCCCGTCAGCACTTTCAGGCGCAGCACCGGGACCGCTTCAGGCCGGCCCGACCACGCCAGCGCGCGCACCGCGCCAATGCGGGCGTCGGCTTCACGATCGACCAGCAGCGTCACGAGGTGAAGCAGCGCGTCGGTATGGTGCATATGCACCAGTCCCATGGCGCTGGCCGAGCGCAATGCTGCCGCGGTGTCGATAGGCGGTCCATATGAACCCTCCATCTGGATATGGCGGATGCCGGCAAGATAGATGGCTTCCTCGGGGGCCGCCAGCGCTTCGAGCGCGCGCACAATGGCGGTCTTGGCGGAGCAGCCACGGTCTGAAACGGCAGGGTTCTTCATGAACCGATGGAATGCTTCTACAAGTTGAGGCCGCAGATCGTGCAGATCGAAATCCCCAGACAGCTTGGCAGCCTTGGCCACGACGGCGTTGGATTTGTGAGCAAGATACTTGGCGAGTTCCGCGCGGGTCGCGTGAGCAGCGGGATCGTTGCGCAGGCTGCTGAGCGCTTCCAGACAATCCTCGAGTTTACGTGCGCGCGCCATGAAACAAGCGATGTAGCCAGATGCCAGAATAGCAACGCCGCGTGCGCCGGTTCTTTTGCGGTCCAAGCCTACTCCCGCCTCTCCTTTGGCAACTTGCCATCCCTCGAAGCAATACCGGACAATAGAACATTCACCCAACATCATGGCCAGAGAATTCAGCCTCACACCTGCCCGCGTCGCCGCCGTCGAGACGCCGTTCCGCCGCATCGCGACACAGTTTCCGGTTCCAGAATCCGTTCCGATTATCGAAGCGCTCTACCGCTACGAGCCGGTCGCCATGCGCGGCCAGCCGCCGGTGGTGTGGGACCACGCCGAAGGCTTTCAGGTTTACGACCGATGGGGGAACAAGTGGGTCGACTGGTCCTCCGGCGTGCTGATCACTAACGCCGGTCATGGGCGTGCCGAGATCATTCGCGCCATTACGGAGCAGGCGAATGCGAAGCTGCTCACCAACTACTGCTTCCCGAGCGAAATCCGGGCGCGCCTGGTGGAAAAGCTGGCATCGGTGCTGCCGGAGCCGCTCAAGAAAGTGTTCCTGCTGACCACGGGCTCGGAAACCGTCGAGTGCGCGGTAAAACTGTGCCGGACTTACGGCACGAAGGCCGGCGGGCGCAAGAAAAACGTCATCATCTCTTACGACAAGGCGTTCCACGGACGAACGCTCGGCGCGCAGCAGGTGGGTGGCATTCCGGCGCTGAAAGAGTGGATCGGCAATCTCGATCCGGGCTTCGTGCAGATTCCGTTCCCCGACGGCTTCCGTACCACGGACACGTCCTTTGAAGGATTCACCCGTGCCTTGCGCGACCACAATGTCGAGCCGAATACGGTGGCTGGCGTCATCCTCGAGACATATCAGGGCGGCAGCGCCGCGTTTGCGCCGCCGGAATACATGCGCGCCCTGAAAGAGTGGTGTACCGGGCACAAAGCGCTATTGGTGTGCGACGAAGTGCAAGCGGGCTTCGGGCGCACCGGGACCATGTGGGGCTTCGAGCACTACGGCATCGTGCCCGACTTGGCATGTTTCGGCAAAGGCATCTCGAGTTCCTTGCCGCTGGCGGCGGTGGCCGGGCGGCCGGACGTGATGGATCTGCATCCGGCGGGCAGCATGACCTCGACGCATACCGGCAATCCGATCTGCTGCGCGGCGGCGCTGGCTTCGATCGACCTCATCCTCAAAGAGAAGTTGGCCGACAACGCGGCCAAAATAGGCGCGCTGCTGCATCAGAAGCTGGGGGCGCTCAAAGCGCGCACACCGCAAATCGGATCGGTGGATGGCAAAGGACTGGTGGCAGGCGTGGCCTGCGTGCTTCCTGGCTCGAAAGAGCCCGACGGCGACCTGGCTTTTGATGTCGTGCGCCGTTCGATAGAGAAGGGCGTTCTCATGTTCACTCCCGTCGGTTTTGGCGGCGCGACCGTGAAGATCAGCCCGCCGCTCGTCATCACCGAAGCCGCAATTCACGATAGCGTCTCGGCGCTCGAAGAAGCCTTCGCCGAGTCGCTGGTGGCGGACACCGCCACGGCCTGAGCGCAAGCGTCAAGAAGCGACATGTCGAACAAACCTCAGGT
>DATLVQ010000116.1:0-4919 GCA_035577325.1 Bryobacteraceae bacterium
ATCAATGTGCGATCCGGCGTGACGTTCCAGATGTTCAGAATATAGTCTCTGCTGTAACGCTGGCCCGAGGCCCCAACCTCCCAGAAATCGGCTACTGTCATTTTCTCGAAATCTGCTCTCGTGGGGCCCAGTTCGGGATGGTGAAAAATGGGTTCGCGGCGGATCAGATCGTCGCGTACTGAACGACCGGTAACTAAGGCGGCTCCCTATGGGGCGCCATTCCGGCATCATAAGCCGAAAGGATGGATTGACCTTGCCTGCGCGGTCGGAACGGCAGCCGTCGCGTCTACGGCAAGATCAGAAAACCGCTCTCTACATTGTCGCCCAGAATCCGGGTCCACACTACACGGGCGACGCCTCTGGCGGTGAGAAGATGGAATTCGACGATCTGTCCGCAGGTGAGCTGGAAGCAGTCATGCTGAGCGCGAAAACCCCTGGCGCTGCGGTCGAGCAGCTTGGCGCGGACTTCGCCGCCACCGCCGTTCGGTACTTCAGCCCCGAAGTGAAAACGGACCTCGCCAACGGCCGCCCGCCGGGTCTCGCCACGCTGCTCCACGTGCTGGGCGGTCCCGGATTTTGACGTTCCGGCCGATCTTTTCATACAAAACCTGCTAGGGTCATTATGTCAGGAGAATTAACTCGTGTCGAGTACGAAATCATAACTCGCGTGCCGATTCAACGATAACCACCGACCTACAAGGCGTGTACCCGAAAAGTTAATCGTGTCTAGAAAATTGTAGGTTCAGACTTCATCCGGTATACAAAGTTAGCGTACCAGTTACCTCGATGTACTAACCACATTTGTAATATGTTTAATGTGATCATTGAAATGCGGGACAGTTATCGGTTACTCTGATAAAGAGTTAGTTTTCTATGAATGCTGTCTTACTCGCGGCCGCGCTGTTCCTGGTCCTGCTGGGCGTGGGCTTCGGTATGCTCTTTGCGCAGTTGCTGTCGCGAGACCGGCTGTTGCCATTGCCCGACGACTGGGAGGAGATGTTTTCTCCCGCGCGCTACAGAGCCATGGAGCGCCTGCTCGAGGAAGCGGATTATCAATATCTGGCTTCCCGGTCGGGAAACAACAAGGCGCTCGAAAAACAATTGCGCGAAAAGCGCGTTCATATTTTCCAGGCTTACATCAATTGCCTGTCGCAGGACTTTACGCGCATTTGCAAAGCGATCAAGAAGGTCATGGTGGATTCGCAGGTCGATCGACCGGATCTCGCCGGGCTGCTCATGAAACAGCATTTTCTGTTCACGCTGACGGCGTTGTCGATCGAGTTTCGCCTGGTCCTCTACAACTTCGGCGTGGGCGCCCCCGACGGCCGGGACCTCATCACTTCGCTCGACACCATGTGCACACAGCTGCGGACCCTTTCGCTGGTTGTCGAACCGACTGCCTAGTCTTCTCTGATTCTGCAACATTTTGAATTCTGTGCATGCCGCGGCGCTCGTCGACCATCCTTCTCACTTGCAGTATCATGTTTAGCTTCCCATGAAACTAACACGAGCTTTCTGGTTTACGCTATGCGCCTCGACTGCCTGGCCGCAGGGACTCGATTATGTCAAAGCACATTACACCAAGTACGAATATGAGATCGCGGTGCGCGACGGTAAGAAGCTGTTCACTTCCGTCTACGTGCCCAAAGACACGGCACGCGAGTATCCCATCATGTTTCTGCGTACGCCCTACGGTGTGGGGCCGTACGGCGAAGACAACTACCGCACAAATCTCGGGCCGAACGAATTTTTCGCCAAGGACGGTTTTATCTTCGTCTATCAGGACGTGCGCGGCCGATGGATGTCGGAAGGCGAGTTCGTCAATGTGCGTCCGCACAATCCGGACAAACACGGGCCCGCCGATATCGATGAGAGCACCGATACCTGGGATTCGATCGACTGGCTGGTGAAACATGTCCCGCACAACAACGGCCGCGTCGGCATGTGGGGCATTTCGTACCCGGGCTTCTACGCCGCCGCCGGCATGATCGACGCCCATCCCGCCCTCAAGGCAGTCTCGCCGCAGGCGCCCGTCACCGATTGGTTCATCGGCGACGACTTCCATCACAACGGCGCGCTCTATCTGCCGCACACTTTCCGCTTCTTCTATGGATTCGGACGCCCGCGCCCTGAACCCATCAGCGAAGCTCCGCCGCTGGCCCCGGCCACACGCAGCCCCGACGGTTACAACTATTTCTTGCAGCTTGGCCCGCTGGCCAACTTGGACGAAAAAGTTTTCAAAGGCGACGTGGCCTTCTGGCGCGAGATGGTCAAGCACCCCAACTACGACGAGTTCTGGCAGGCCCGCAATCTGCGGCCGCATTTGAAAGACATCCGGCCCGCGGTGATGACGGTGGGCGGCTGGTTCGATGCCGAAGATCTATTCGGCGCGCTCAATACTTATCAGTCAGTCGAAAAGCAGAGCCCGCGGGTGACGCACAACATTCTGATCATGGGCCCCTGGCATCATGGCGGATGGGAGGGCGATGGCGATCACCTGGGGCAGGTCCGCTTCGGCGCCAAGACTGGCGAGTACTTCCGCGAGCACATCGAATTTCCGTTTTTCAAATACTACTTGAAAGATCCCACCGCGTTCGAGCTCCCCAAAGCCTACGTGTTCGAGACCGGCTCCAATCAATGGCGCCGGTACGACGCCTGGCCGCCGGCGAATTCCGCGCCGAAGTCGCTTTACTTCCACGCCGGCGGGAAACTCTCGTTCGATCCGCCCGCTGAGGAGACGGCTTTCGACGAATACATCAGCGATCCCGCAAAACCGGTGCCGTACATCAACGAAACTTCGGTCAATATGACCATCGAGCACATGGTGGAAGATCAGCGATTCGCGTCGGCGCGCCCCGATGTCCTGGTTTATGAGACCGAACCGCTCACGAGCGAAGTCATCCTGGCCGGCCCGCTTCTCCCACGCCTGTTTGTCTCGACTACTGGAACCGATTCGGATTGGGTCGTGAAACTCATCGACGTGTATCCGGACAATTTTCCCGATCCCGATCCGAACCCCAAAGGAGTAAAGATGGGTGGCTACCAACAACTCGTGCGCGGCGAGCTGATGCGCGGCCGCTTCCGCCATAGCTACGAAAAACCGGAGCCTTTTACGCCCGGCAAAATGGAAAAGGTGGACTACACCATGCCCGATGTCTGCCACGCCTTCCGCCGCGGCCACCGGATCATGGTGCAGGTGGAGAGCAGCTGGTTCCCGTTGGCCGACCGCAATCCCCAGAAATACGTGGATATTTATAATGCCAGGGCGGCCGATTTCCAGAAGGCCACGCAGCATGTCTACCGCTCGCGCAGCGCGCCGTCGTCGGTGCAAGTACAGCTATTGCAGTAGTTAGTCCATAATTGGCGTTTTGCCGAAAATCCGCCGGGCGGGTCCGATAAGGTTAGTGTGGGCCCGTTTCTCCAGGACGCCGAATCCATCCTGAACGCCGCGCAGAATGCTGCCGGCGCCACCTCCAACCCCACCGATTTCACTATCCTCATCAGCCCCGAAGGCGGCATCCACATGCTTGCCGAATCCGACTGGCCGCTTGCCTCGCTGGAATCCCACTATGGCGCCCGCACCCTGTACCGGGTGAGCCAGGCGAGCGGCCAGATCACTGTCGAAGGCCGTTCCGGTCTCGCGCGTTGCCGTTTACAAGCCGAACATCCGCAAGCCGTTGCGCACCGCCTCCTGTCCGGACCGGTTCCTCACTTCTCCGCCGCCCGCTGAGACGATTCTTCCCCATAGCCACTGTTCCAGCGTGTGCTGGCATCCGGCCCTTTCCTCATTCTCCCGGCGAGGACTGCGCTGACCCCGATGCCTCCAGCGCCGGAATCGGCAGTCACCGATGCCGTTGTGCGGTGGAAAACAGCACGGGTTATGCGGAGGGCCGCATACGCAGGAATGGAGCCGCGCAGGCAGAAGCCCCATGCTAATGGCGGCACGTTCTCTCCGCCAGTGCGACAATATGACATCATGCGCTTGGTTAGTCACCATTTCAGTAGCGACGTGTGCGCGCCGGCTGCCTGGAAGACTTGCAAAGCCCCGGAGCCGGCATGGTTGCGGTTCGTTTTTAGCACCCCAGGGATATGCACGATCGTTTTTCACGCAGAAAACTTTTAGCCGGGGCGGCGGCCATGGCGATGCCGTTGATGCGCGGCGGCCGGATCCTTGGCGCCGCGCCCGCACTGCGGGTGGGCGGCCTCATTTTTGAAGAAGTCGCGCCGGCGGCGAGCGGCATCACCTGGGTCCACGACAACGCCATGTCGCCGGAGCGCTATCTGCCGGAGACGCTCGGTCCCGGCTGCGCGTTCTTCGATTACGATAACGACGGCTGGATGGACCTGTACCTGGTCAATAGCGGGCCTTCGGATTTCTACAAGCCTGCGAACCCGCTGCGCAACGCGCTTTACAAGAATAATCGCGATGGCACGTTCACCGATGTGACCGAGAAAGCCGGCGTCGGCGCCGGAGCTACGTTCGGCATGGGCGTGGCGGTGGGTGACTACGATAACGACGGGTACGCCGACCTCTTCGTCACCGCCTACGGCCGCTCGATTCTCTATCACAACAACGGCAACGGCACATTCACGGACGTGACCGATAAAGCCGGCGTGGCGATGCCCGGTTGGACCACGAGCGCTGTCTGGTTCGATTACGACAATGACGGCCGGCTGGATCTGTTCGTCTGCAGCTTCGTCGATTATTCGAGCAAGCTTTCCTGCGGCGACAACAAGCTGGGGCGGCATTACTATTGCATCCCCCGGGTCTTCAAGCCCACGCATAGCTTCCTGTTCCATAACAACGGCGACGGCACGTTCAGCGATGTCACGCGCGGCACCGATATCGAGCGGGCGATGGGAAAAGGGCTCGGCGTGGTCGCGACCGACATTAATAACGACGGGCTGATGGACCTGTT
>DATLVQ010000117.1:0-16373 GCA_035577325.1 Bryobacteraceae bacterium
GAGCGTGGCCGAGCCGGTCGTTGGCATCCTGATCCGCACACGCATCGGCCTGAACGTCTACGGCACCAACACCGAATTGGAACGGCTGAAGTTCGGTCCCTGCTCGCCAGGCGACGCGCTGCGTCTCAACTTCACTTTCCGCTGCGACCTGTGCCCGCAGGAGTACACGCTCACCGCCGCTTCGCACGATCCCAACGGCGTTTGGCACGACTGGGTGGAGGACGCCGTCACCTTCTCGGTTACTGACCAGCGTCACACCGTGGGCGTGGCGAATCTGCGCGCGGAACTTGGTATCGAGCGCATCTCGACTTAGGACGGGCGTTTCCGCCTGTCCTGTGCTTTGTTTGGAGAGAATGGGCTCTTTACTTCTGATCGATGATAAACGTCGGTGCGAGCCCGCCCGACGAAGAATAGGCGCTCGCCGGACCGGCCGACAACCAGCTTGCGCAACCCGAGACTTTCCCGAGGAATGCCTGTGGATGCACGTCCACCTGCATCTCGCGATACTCCAGGTGCCCATAAGTCATCATCGGAAAGATGGACGTAGCCGGCTCGACCTTCTCCTGCACCACGTAGGGCAATCGCTGCGCCTGGCGAATCGCGCGCTCCCACCCCGCCTGGTCATGCTCGGAACCGACATAACTCTGCTGGTCGCTGTAATCGTCATTTGGCTTGAGCACGAACTTCTGCGGGTGCTGATGAATGAAGTCCAGCAGGTCGATGTTCCGTTCGTGGTACGTAGTCTTACCGGGGGCCACCAACCGGGTCCACGGCACATGATCGCGGATGGCCTTGCGCTCGGCTGCCGGGAATTTCGCCGTCAGCGTCTCATCCGTCAGCAGACCGAAAAGGGCCTTCTTGTGCGTCATCTCCGACCGGAAGCTGTTGACCACGCAAACCGCGTGATTGCGATAGGCGTGCACCAGCGGGTGCGAAAGATCGAAGCGCATCAGGAATTCCTGCACGCTGATCCGCCGGTAAATCAGGTCGATCTCGAAGTTGCCGCTGTGCAGCACACCATTGCGGTATTCGAGCTGTTCCGGCGACACCAGTTCGGTCGGGTAGCCCGCTTCCCGGAAGAAATCGCGGAAAAGCTCATACTCCCCCTGGCTGCCACCATTGGCGAACGGCGTCCGAAACTCGAGAATCGCGATGTTCGGCTTCTTGTTTCCGCCAAACTGCTTGTATGCCTTGAGCAGCGCCGAGAGAAAGTACTTCTTGCCGCCCATGCGAGTCAGCGTATATCGCTTGCGAAATTCCTTCACCGGCGGGCAATCGTAGAAAACGTCCGCCAGACCTTCGGCCCAGGCCACGCCCGCGGGCGAATCGGCATTGTATTGCACCACTTGAAGCGTGCCGTTTGAAAGATGCAAATCGAAACGCGCGGCCACTTCCGACATGTGGTAGCCGGGATCGACAGCCGCAAGCATCTTCTCTGCCGGCAGCAATTGCATTTTGGACAGCAGCGCCGGTGATGCCAGCACCAACTGCTCCATGCGCTCGATGGCCGCGATCAGCGCTTCGCCGGTCTTGACCATCGACTCATACTGGCGCCGCGTCACAAAATTGGGGCGAAGAAAAGGGCAAAGCAGACGGCCGCCCGAGGACAAGCGCTCGGCTTCCATGCGCTCGTGCAGGAGCTTCACCCACGAAAGATCTTTGTGGCGAGGAGCCTCCAGGATCTTGTTGTAACGGCTGATCGCCTCGTTGAGGTGCGACATTTTATAAAAATTCCGATTGAACTTGGATGTTTTTAGTATCGCACAGCAATGTGATATCCAAACTAAAGAAATCCAGTAAGCACTTGTAAATATGCGACTTATAGTTCTTGCGCGATATACCTCACAGACCCGGATACGGCCGAATTCAGGTGACCTCAACTCCTCCAAATCTCTGTGAGCCGGTCCACCATTAACCCTCCTTCATGTCATAACAGTCGCGCGATTCTTGTCGGAAATTCGGGCGGGATCGGAGAAAGATTCGATCATGAAACCTGCGATTGATTGTCGCGGTTAAAACCTGCTCAGATCCAACATCTTCGCCAGACGACCCGCCAGTCCCTCGGCCATCCAATGGAACCCGAGGTCGTTTGGATGCGTGCCATCCACGAGGCCATCGCCGCGAGATGGGCCCAGTACGTCCGTCCCCTCCACGATTTCAATGTGGCGATCGCCCGCAACGATCCGCCGCGCCGCCACCTGCCGGATCAATTCCCGCATCCCCTCGAGCCTCGCATCGCTCGACCATGCTTCCCGGGCCGAGTAGATCGGCGTGATCACCAGGATCGGCGTCTCAACGTGTTGCGCACGAATGGCTTCGAGAAATGGGGCGTATGCCTGCGTGAGCGACTCAACCGTAGGATTGTTCTGCGCGAAATCCATCACAAAGCACGCGGCGTCGATGCCGGCCACCGTATGCGCCAGCTCCGGCTCGCCCAAGCCATTGCCCGAGAATCCCAGATTGACGAAATCGATGTTCAACATGCGTCCCAGAATGGCCTGATAGCTCATCCCGGACCGGCTGGCGCACCCGCCCTGCGTAATTGAAGTCCCATAGAAAACCACTGGCTTCGCGAGAGCGAAGGGTTTGGGGCGCTCGATGCGCGCATCCGGGTCGAGGCCGATTCCCTGCACCTTCACGCCCATGTAAAGCGGCAGATACAACGTGATCTCGCGAGACACGGCGGGCTGCTGTTTGAAATAGACATGCTCTTTCGGTACGCGCGGCTTGGCGTCCTTGCCGGCGATGGCTGTCCCGCGGTAGATGCCATCGGCGTAAAGATCCACCCCGGTCTGCCCGAACGCGTGCATGTTCGACATGCCGGGCGACTCCGGATATTCCAGGCGAATCGCCAGCATGGTCGAGTTGGTGCGGAACCGGATTCGCCCGCCGCTCGGCGATTGCGCCAAGTCCCACACCGGCTTCCGGTAGCTATCCTTGAGCCTCACCGGCAGCCGGAAAAGCTCGCCGCCGTTTTCGCCATACCAAGGGAGCCCGTCCACTTCCATTTGCGGATTGGGGAGCTGCAGCCAGCGAAGCGGCGGCTCCTCCGCCCGAACCAGCCATAGAGCCGTGGAACTCAGCAGGCAAAGTGCGATACGCCAGGTGATCATGATGGCCGATTATAAGCCGGTCGAGGAGGCGAAAAGGAACGAGCGGCTGCGCGAAATACGACTACTTCGCGTAGATCTCGCGCAGCACTCTTCCCACCGACCCGCTCGGTGTCTCAATTCCGAGCAGCGTGGCCAGCGTCGGCGCAATGTCGTTCACCGCGATGGACTCGTCGAACCGTCCCGCCTGGATTCCCGGGCCCATGAAAATCACCGGCACGTGCGCATCGTAACTGTACGTGGTGCCGTGCGTGGTGCCGTGCGCGGAAAACATCCAGTAGGGTTCGAGTAAAAGGTACACATCGGCGCCCCGGCGCTCGTAAAATCCGTTCATCACGCGACGGCTGATCTGGTCCCCCAGCACCGCGCCCTGCATCAGTTGCTCGCGCGTGAAAACGCGAGCTACGTGCGCGATGCCCATCGCGGCTTCCGCGGCCGCCCGGTTCACTTCCGCGCGGTCCAGCTTCTTCTCATGAATCAGCTCCAGGTTTAAGTACAGCGAATGTTCCGACGGGCTCGAGATCCAGTTCCCCTCGCCGTATTTCTTGGCAAGCGCCGACTGCACCGTATCGCGTACAATCCGCGCCGGCATGCGTCCGCCGGGCATCTTGCGCGCCTGGTTCACTTCCGGAACCGGCGAGACGCCGTGGTCCGCCGTCATCACCACCAGCACGTTCTCCATCCCGACTTTGGCATCGAGATACTGAAAAAACTTGCCCAGAACCTGATCTGTACGCACCGAAATGTCGTGCACCTCCGGCGAATCCGGGCCCAGTTGATGACCCACGGCGTCGTTGGATGAAAAACTGATGGCCAGCAGGTCCGTCACCCCCCGCTGCCCTAGTTTCTCCGCCTCCACCGCGTGCTCGCTGAACGCCTCCACCAGCTCGTTGCCAAACGGGCTATCGTATACCGCGTCGTAAAGCTTCTCGCCCGGCTGATCGAAGTGCCCGCTCAACCAGTGCGCGCCTTTGTAATGGTCGGCGAAATGCATGTCGTTAAATTCGCGCACCCACGCCGGCAATTCGGTGAAGTAGTAGGTGCTGCTGATAAAGCTGCCCGTTTTGTGGTCGAACCAGAACGCCCCGTCGGCCATGTGGCCCGACGGCAGAATGGCGCTGCGGTCCTTCATCGAGATGCCGATCACGCGCGATTTTCCGCCATCGGATATTTTCAACTCATCTCCCACCGTGCTTACCAGCAGCCGGTGCGGTGATGCCCCGCCTTCACCCGAACCGCCCAGAATCTTCACCGTTTCATCGGACACGCTGGTGACCGATTTACCGGTTTCGCGGTCGAACCAGTCGTTGCCTACAATGCCGCTGATCGATGGCGTCGCCCCGCTCAGAAACGTGCTGTGGCCGATCGCCGTGACTGTTGGAAAATGTTGGTAATAGGCGTTGCTGAACACCGCGCCGCGCGTGAGCAGCCGGTCGAGCCCCTGCTTGTACTCCGGACGGAAGCGGAGCAGATAGTCGTAGCGGAACTGATCCACCGCGATGGCCACCACCAGCTTGGGCTTTTCCGCCGCGGGGGCTGCCGCCGGGATCGCGATGGCAGTAAGAAGGATTGCGAGCGTTTGTTTCATCAATGTCCTATGGCTTAAAATCAATGCGGTCAAGGACCGATCCGTCGAGACCAGATGCCTCGAGCTGTGCGGACTTGCCCGTCACCTTCACCGATACGAAGTTCTCGGCGCTGATAACTTTCTGCGTGATTCCGGCGGGCGGTTTATCGACGTCGTACAAGGGAGCGCCGCCGCCACCCGTTGTTACGTAGTGAACTCCATTCTTTAGATAATGCTGATAGTTGTGGTCGTGGCCGAAGAAGCCCGCGGTCAGGTGTTGTTTCTCGAACAGCGGCATCAGCGCTGCCATTTCAGGATTATCGCCCTGGCGTCGCGCGACTGCCGTTATCGGCGGATGGTGCGCCGTCAGGAAGCGGAAGTCCGCATTCTGGCTCTTGGCGAGGTCTTCCTCGAGCCATCGCACCTGCTCGTTCCAGAAACTCACTCTCGCCGCTTGACTCGTGGCGGCGTTGCCGATGTCGCTGCATAGCACGATAAAATGCGCCTTACCCCAGTCGAACGAATAGTACGGTAGCGTCAGGTTGAAGAAATCGTAAAACCGAGGGTTGTTGCGTTCGTGGTTGCCAAGCGATGGGTAAAACGCCACATTACGAAGCAGCTCGCGTTCGATGTCAAAGAATATCGGCCAGAGTGCCGGATCCGCGCCATCGGCAACCAGGTCACCGGTGTGGAGTACGAAGTCGGGCATTCCATGTTTCAATACCGCGGCCACAACGCGGCGGTGCATGTCGTGCCGGGTGCGGGTATCGCCGAAAACAGCAAACTGGAAGTCTGCGGATTCCCGCGGGGCAGTCTGGAACGAACCCCGGCCGTCGTCACATCCCTTGACGTCGTAGTAGTACCTGGTGCCCGGTTGAAGCCCGGTATAAGCAACCTTCTCGGTACGGAGCACCGGCGCTGTCTTGTCGGCTTTGCCCGGTTCGGTCCCGAGCGTAGCCTCGCCCGCGCCGACAATCCAGACCAAGGTGGCCGACCTCGGGCCGACGTTGACAACGAACGGCCCGCCAGCCAGTTTCTCGGCGGCGGGCACGTGGAGTTCCGCTGCAATCAGGGCACACACGAGTGCAGGCGATTTTATGCCGATTCTCAAAAGGAGTACCTGGGCAGGCGCATGACTATTTCACGTTACAGGAACCAGCGGCCGCCGGAGCGGCCGCGCACGGCCTGGCGGATTGCTTAGTATACGATGCGCAGTACGAACTGTATTCGCCGCGGCGTTCCCGTGCCCACCGCGCCGCCGTTGAGGATGCCCGTGATCTGCCCGAATTTTCCTACCTCGGTCCAGACGTTTGAGGGGACGTCGTAGGCTGGGTGATTGAAGAGATTGAAAGCTTCCACGCGGAACTTTACTTTGACGCGTTCCGTTACCGGGAACTCTTTCTGAAGCGCCGTGTCGATCTCATAGTAGCCGGGGCCAAATGCGATGTTGCGGCCCAGATTGCCATGTAGACCGGGCGCCGGGAAAGCGAAGGCGTCCGGATTGAACCAGTTATCGATCGTCTGATGAGCGGCGTAAATCGATTGCCCGGCAACCAGATCCGGTCGCTGGCCTCGTGTGTAGCCATCGGGAGGCCTGGTTTGGGGTTTCATCTGGATGTCTACCGGGAGGCCCGTCCTGGCGGTAAACACGCCCGACAGTTCCCATCCACCGATTATCTGATTGGCCAGACCGCCATGATTCAGATACCTGGCGCCTTTTCCGAAGGGAAGCTGGTAAACCGAGTTCGTGATCATCGTGTGCCGAACGTCGAAACCCGAGTTGCTACGGTCGCAGGCGCGGCAGGCCTGATTCTGATAGCCGAAACTCTCACCCGCTCCGCCTGAGGCGTCGGAGATAGCGTGAGACCACATGTACTGGGTCTGCAGTAGCCAGCCGCCCGTAAAGCGCCTTTGCAACGAAACCTGAAGCGCATTGAAGTTGTTGTTGCCATGATTCGACTTCAGTCCAAACGCAGCGAACTGCGGCAATGTACGCAGTCCCGTGGCCGGGTTGATCAGGTTAACCTGCTCTCTGTCGAAGAGATGGTGCCCCTCGCTTCCCACATAGCCGACCTGACCTGTGAAGCTGAACGGCAGCTCCTGCTGGATATTGAAATTCCAGTTCTCATAGTAGCCGTCCTTTCGATGACGGTCGATGGCTTTGGGCGAGAAAAATTGGTATTGCGGCACAAGGAATGGAGTGATGGGATAGGAGAGGTTCGAGACATCCGCGTCGGTGATGGTATAACGGGGCACGGAGCTCTCCATCGCATCGCTGAAATCGTCGTTCTGGTTGGCGCCGTAATACATGCCGAAGCCGGATCGGACGACGGTCGTCTTGTCGCCGAAGAATTTGTGCGACCACGCCAGGGCGAGACGCGGTCCAAAGTTATGGTAATTCGGATCGTAGAACGGCGTACCCTTAGGGCAGAAGCCTCCGCAGCCCACAATGTCCACCACCGCGGCGCGGTTCAGTACTTCGTGATAGACGCTGTAGAACTCGTAGCGCAGCCCTAGATTAAGAGTCAGATTGGGCGTCACCTTAAACTCGTCCTGCGCGTAGCCCATGTAGAAGGTGCGGCGCCCGCCGCGAACGCCTTCGGCGGCCAGATAGGTGACCTGGTCAGAATGGTTGTTGATGAGGTCGTCATTGGTGGCGAAGTCGATCGACTGATCCTGAATCGTGTTGCCGGAATTATTTAACCGGATGCGCCGGATGTCAACGCCGAACTTCAAGGTGTGCCGCCCGTTGATCTTGGTCAGGTTATCAATATAGGAGAAACTCGTTCCGACTTCCGTATCGAGCGTGTTGTCGCTGACCCCGTCGAAGCCGGCGAAGCTGGCACTGATCGGCGACGTCCCGTAGGTCCAGTTGTGGTAGTCCGAGCGGTTCAGGCCGAATTTCGCCTCGTTGATCAGGGTGGGCGAGAAGATCTTTTGCCAGGCTAGGACCACATTTTGCGGGATTGCCGGAATGACGTTGCGGGTGCCCATGGCATCTTGAGGATTATCGACCAGGGCGTTATCGATGCTGTAGCGAAGATAGAAAGTCGATGCGTCCGAATAGTGATAGTCGAGCCGCATCATCCCGGAATCCTCGCGCGTCTTGTTGCTCTTCTGGACGCTGAGCTGGGCGGAGACACCGTCGCCGTTAGAAATCTGTCCCGCAGGGAACGCGTCGAGAATCGGCTTCAGAACCGGGGACGTGGCCAAGACTTGAGCACGGAACGCGGCGTCGGGAACGGCATTGACGTACGTTTGGCCGAGTGTTTGCCGCAGTCCTTCATAGTTGGCATAGAAGAAGAGCTTATTCCTTATAATCGGTCCGCCAAACTGCGTGCCGAACTGATTCAGGCGGAAAGGAGGAATGTTCGAGTCGTCAAACGGTGAGCGCGTGTCGAAGATTTGATTTCGCAGGTACTCATATGTTTGACCGTGAAAGTCGTTCGATCCGGATTTGGACACGACGTTGACCTGCACGCCGGCTGCCGCTCCGCTCTCGGCGGTGTAAACGGCGGAGCTAACACGAAACTCCTGGATCGAATCCAGCGAGATGGTGAGCCGCGGCTCGGCCTTCTGTGTTTGCTCCTGGATACCGGTAGTGTCGATGCCGTCAAACGTGAAATTGTTGTCGTCGAGCGAGTGGCCGTTGAATCGGATATCCCGCTGGCTTCCGCCGCCGTAATTGATCGCGCCCGGCGCCAGGGTCATGAGCGTGGCCCAGTTGCGCCCGCTGAGGGGGATCTCGTTAATTTGCGTCGACTCGATGACACCGCCCACCTCCGCCGAATTCTGGTTCAGGAGTTCCGTGGTGGCCTTGACTTCGATAACGACATCGTTCAGGCTGCCGAGCTGCAAGCGGGCGTCGACGGTTCGAGCCTGGCCGACAGTGAGCTCAATGCCATCCATTACGAGAGGCCTGAAGCCTTGATTCGTAAATTTGAGCTGATACTTGCCCACCAGCAGTGCGGGTATTTCATAGGTGCCCGCACCGCTCGTCGTCGTTTCACGGCGCAGTCCGGTCGCCTCTGAAATCGCTGTGACCACCACACCCTGGATAACCGCCCCAGATGGGTCGGTTATCGTGCCGTTAAGGCCTGACCGATCCGTTTGTGCAGGCAGGGTAAATGAATAAAGAAGGGGAATGCAATACAAGAACGTCCGGAACTTGCTCATGCGTATACCTCTTGTGCCGCGAATTCTACGTGGCATCATAATGTATTGTCAAGGCTCGAATTGGGTCGCCCATGAATCACCAGGAGAGTCCCGGATAGCGATTGAAGGCGCCAGCGCGTGCTCTCCGACGGGGACCAAAGAGTGCGAATCATGTCCATAAAACGGGATTGAGCCATCAATTACCGCAACCTATACCCGACGTCGGAACCCAAGCCTGCGGCATGTCGGAAGGATTTTCCACTCTTTGCGCCTATCCTTCTAGCACCAACCCGCTGAGTGCAGTGCTGGATCTAGCATGTCTTGGAACAGCCAAAGTGTAGCAGTACTGAGTTTCGGAATAGTTACGAATACCGCCGAAGGAAAAAATTGCTCGAACACCTGTTATGGCGCTTATAACTCGCGCCATCTAGCGACACGTGTCAGACCGCGCGGGGGCCCATCGTGGTTTCCGCTATGAAGACCGCTCGTATCACTCGCGCCGCAGGACTTAGCTTGGATTCGGCGCAGGAGATCAGACTTAAGCCACGCACCAAAGTCAGACCGCGTATTCTCAGGGTGACCAGACGCCCGATCTGTACTTCTGGCCGCACGGCGTGCTCCGAAAGAATCGAGACTCCAATGTTGGCGGCCACCAGGGCTTTGATCGCCTCGTTGCTGTTCAATTCGGGGCCGTATCGCAGGGATCGGCCGGTCTCCCCCAGCCGCGCTTCAATAAACCGGCGGGTGCCGGACGTTGGTTCCCGGCTGATGAATGTTTGTTCGACCAATTCGTCGACGCTGATATCCACTTTACCCGCAAAAGGGTGCTTGGAGCCTGCGACCACCACCAGTTGATCTGTGCCCAGATCGTCCACAATGAAGCCGTCCGAGACTGGCCGAGATACCATGACGCCCAAATCGCAGCGCCCTTCGATCACGGCCAGCTCGACGTCGGGCGATCCGAAAATTTTCAGGCTTACGGAAACGTGTGGATGATCGCCAAGGAACTTTTCCAAACACCGTGGAATGATATAACTGGCCGGCGTGGAAGTGGCTGCTATGGAAAGCGGGCCCGCCACGACGCCGCGCAATTCGACCAGAGCCCGTTCCGCGTCCGCCAGCTTACCCAAGATGCTAACCGCATGCGTCCGAAGGAGACGGCCCGCTTCCGTCACGTAGGCTCTCCGGCCCACTCGCCGGAACAACTCGATGCCGAGCTTCGTTTCGAGGCCGGCGATCTGCGCGGATATGTACGGTTGGCTAACCCGCAACTCCTCAGCCGCGCGCGAAAAGCTCTCATGGCGAACTACGGATTCGAAAATGCGTACATTGGTAAACGTTAGAAACGGGCTGTCTCCAGCGATGGCCGCCACTTTCTCCTTCCGGTTATCTGCCACCGTATTATCATCTGGCATCATGGCGGTTACCCGCAAACTGATGTCTTAAGATCCTTTTTTTACACGGCCGGCGCCCGGAGGACTGGCGTAATTCACGAATTTCCGTCTAAGTCGGGATCTCACCCGGCGAGGGCTCATTACTGACCTAGCTCATGGCAAGCGTTACAGTCCACCGCCGCGTGCCGAGCTTTGTGGCAAGTCACGCAATATTTCATGGTCGTGGGAACTTCTCGTGTGATGCTGTCGTGCTCCGCTACGGCTCCATGGCAACTGGCACAATCAATGCCAGCCTTTCGATGGCGCGCGTGGCTGAAGAAGACAAAATCCTCGATGGTGTAAACCTGGTGCTCCGGAAACGGCGTGGCCTCGTCTCCCAGCGCCGCCAGCCGTTGGATCTCCGAGCTGTCCTTCTTCACCGCGCGATGGCACGTCATGCACTTGCCCACCGCCGGAAACGACGCTTTCTCCCCGGTCTCCACCGTTCCGTGGCAATACCGGCATTCGATTTTCAGCGGCGCATGCCGCTTGTGGCTGAAGTGAACCGGCTCTTCGGCTCGCGCCCCGCAGCCTACGGCAATGAGAATGCCACAAGCGAGTCTGAATAGACCTTGTTGTATTTGTTTCCTCCCCCGGCGGCAATCACCACGTACTGCTTGCCGCTCGTCCGTCCCACAAAAGTCATGGGCGTGGCGTGCGCGCTGGCCGGCAGCTTCGTCACCCACAGTTCCTTGCCCGTATGTTTGTCGAACGCGCGGAACCGGGAGTCGTTGGTGGCCCCGATGAACACCAGTCCGCCCGCGGTTACGATCGATCCGCCCAGATTCGGCGCGCCCGTCGGTGGGATACCCCTCGCCGTCAATTCATCCACCACTCCCAGCACCGTCCGCCAGCGGAACTCGCCCTTATCCAGATCGATGGCCGTCAAAAAACCCCACGGCGGTTTCTGGCACGGATTCAATTTCGGGTCCCAAAAGCGTGCGTTGGGCGAGCCCGAATCTCGCGGCCGGTAAGGGATTCCTGCTCCCTCGGGCCGCTTCACCATGTGGAAAAGCATGCCCACATCCATCGAATTGACAAACAGCGTGTGCGTGGCCGGATCCCACGACGCGCCGCCCCAGTTTGCCCCGCCGTTGGTACCCGGAAACAGCACAGTCGGCTTCAACCCGATGGGCGTGAAAATTTCGCCGATCACCGCGCCCTCCAGCAGCTTGGCGCAGTAGGCGCGCGATTCCGGCGTCACATCGGTCAATTCGTCGGCCGTCATCTTCTGGCGCGCGTACGGCGGCGGCTTCACCGGAACAGGCTGCGTCGGCCACGCCTGCTCTCCCGGTACTTCGCTCGCGGGTACGGGACGCTCCACAATATCGAACAGCGGTTTGCCGCTCACGCGGTCGAACAAAAACGTGAACCCGGTCTTCGTCACCTGTGCGACCGCGGCTACCGGCGATCCATTGCGTGTGACCGTCACCAGATTCGGCGGCGCGGGAATGTCGTAGTCCCACAGATTGTGATGCACGGTCTGAAAATGCCATAGCCGTTTTCCCGTGAGCGCGTCCAGCGCCACCAGCGCATCGCCGAACAGTCCCATGCCTTTGCGGTCGCCGCCGTAATAATCGGTTGACGGCGAGGTCAGCGGAAGATAGACGATCCCGCGCTCCGTGTCCACCGTGAGAATCGACCACGCGTTGATTGCGCCCCGGTCCTTCCACGATTCGCCTTCCCATGTCTCGTGCCCGAATTCACCTGGCCGCGGCACCACGTGAAACGTCCACAGCAGCTTGCCCGTGCGCGCATCGAAACCGCGCACGTCGCCCAGCGGCCCCTGCGGCGTTCCATCGGCGGTTAACGATCCGCAGATGATCACATTCTTGTAAGCCGCTGGGGGCGACGTCATGCCGTACTCGCGTCCGCGATACCGGTTCGCCACGCCGGCGTGCAAATCCACCGCGCCGCCTTCGCCGAACGCGGCGTCCGGCTTGCCCGTCTCGGCGACGATCGAGAACAGTCGTCCGTCGAGCGTCCCCAGCATGATGCGTCTTCTGGTCCCGTCGCTCCAGTACGCCGCGCCCCGGCTGATGAAGAGATTGAGCGGCGCATCCATCTCGATCTTCGGATCGAACGCCCACCGCTCGGTGCCTGTTTCCGGATCGAGCGCAATCACCCGCGAAAACGGCGTTGTGACATACATGACGCCATCTATCACGAGCGGCGTGGCTTCAAACGCACTGCGCACCGGATACTTCGATCCGTCGCTGATATCGCCCGTGTGATAAGTCCACGCGACCTTGAGCCGTGCGACGTTTTCGCGATTGATCTGCGTGAGAGCCGAGTACTTCGTGTTGCCCGGATCGCCGCCATAGGATGGCCATTCCTGTGCCTGCAGGCATCCGACAAATAGCATGAGCGCCGCCACGCCGAGACGCGGAGAGCGGGAAATTGCAGGCTTTATTTCTTCTCGGCGTCTCTGGTTCTCTGCGTTGAAAAGTATTTTCAGACGCCCCTCAATTGCGGCTGTGCCTTCTCCCGCTTCACCCACTTGTACGCCGCTACCGAATTCTTCCAGAAGTATTTCTCCGCGGCCTCCGGCCCCTTGCTCATGAAATATTCGCGCACGACTTTCAGCACCTGCGGGTATTCGGCCCACAGATCGCTGTTGGGCCAGTCGCTGCCATAAATCAGCCGGTCCTCGCCGAAAATCTCCCAAAGAATATCCAGTTTCGGCCGGTAAAAATTCACGTCCTCGGGAACGCGACCCTCCACGCGCCGCAGCACCTCCGAGACTTTGATGTAAACCTGCGGCCGCTGCCCGAGTTCACGTATATCCCGTAAGAATGCCCGGTGCGCTGCTGCATCTGCCGGCGGCTCCATCTGGGGCAGATGATCGATCACCACGCGCAGGCTCGGCACCAGATCGGTGAGCCGCACCGTGGCCGCGATCAGCACCGCATCCTGATTCGCCGTGTCCAGCTCCAGCCCCATATCCGCCAGCAATTTCAAATCCGCCACGAACGCTGGTTTGTCGAGCTCTGCGCTAATGTTCCGGTTCCACAAATTGCCGTAGCGGATTCCCCGAAACAGCGGATTGCGGTGCAGCCGCTCAAGCTGTTTGCGGAACTCGGGCTTGCCCGGCTCCAGATCCCCCACCGTGCCCACAATGATCGTGTCCTTCGCCGCCACGTCGAGCACCCATTGGTTGTCCTCCAGCCACGGGCTGGCTTCCACCTCGATCGCCCCCACGATCCCGAGCGGCGCGGCGATCTTGCGATACCTGTCGGGCAGCGCGGGATGATACAGCACTTTGTCGTTTTTATCCGGCCACGGCACCCCCTGCGGCCGCCGCGGATCGAACAAGTGAATGTGCGTGTCGATGATCGGAATAGTCATCGCGGCCGCGCCCATTTCCGCCGCCACAGCGCCCCCGGCAACTTCCAGAAAAGTTCTGCGGTTCATGGCAATCCTCCGCGACGACTCACGCGAACTTGTACACGCCCGGCACCGGCAGTGGCGGCACATCCATCGGCAATTCGTAGTCGAATGCTTTCGGAAACAGATCTAGCTGCGAATTCATCATCTGGTCCCACGTGATTTTCTGCCCGGAATACGCCGATTCCCGTGCCATCACACAGGTCATGGTGCTCTCTGCCACCGCCATGCCGTGATTGATGTACGGCCCTTGCCCGCGAATGCTCTTCACCATATCGATATGCTCCTGCACGTAGGGATCTTCGCCTTTCGTCCCCATGTTCTTACAGTTGCTACGGCCCTTCGACCCCACTACCAGCTCGGAAATATTGGTCGGCAACCCGCGCGGGTACTGCCGGCAGTAGCTCGACATGTGGACGCCGTTGGCATAAACGAAATCCGCGCTGATGTGGTCGAAAATATTGCCGTAGATCTCTTCCCGTGGCCGCCACGCAGCGCCGCCTGTGGCTACTACCTCCACCGGATGCCCGCCCATCACCCAGTTGATCACGTCGATATTGTGCAGATGCTGCTCGACCACCTGGTCGCCGCAAATCCACACGAACGAGTACCAGGCTCGGTGCTGCCAGGTCATGTCTTTCCAGTCCGCGTTGCGCTCCTTCTGCTGGATCACCGGCGTGCCCATCCAGTAGGCATACGCCGCCACCACATCGCCGATCGCGCCATCCTTGATGCGTTTGATCGTTTCGACGTACTCTTTTTGCGAGCGGCGCTGCGCGCCACTCATCACCGTCAGCTTCAGCTCTTCCGATTTCTTCGCCGCAGCCATAAACCGCCGCACGTTCACCGGGTCGGTGCCGAACGGCTTCTCCGCAAACACGTGCTTCTTGGCTTCCACCGCCGCCTCGAAATGCATCGGCCGGTAACCCGGCGGCGTGCACAGCATCACGATATCGATATCCGACGCCAGCACCTTTTTGTAAGCGTCGAAACCCACGAAATGGTGCTCCGGATCGACTTTGACTTTTTCCGCCACGCCCGAGTACTTGGAGCCGCGAATCTCGTTGAGCGAAGATTCCAGATGGTCCTCGAAAATGTCGCCCATCGCCGTCAATTCGACGTTTTCGTTGCCGTGCAGAAGCTGCTGCGCCGCCTCCGTCCCGCGCCCGCCGCAGCCGACCAGGCCCGCCCTCAGCTTTTCATTGCCCGCGCCGCGCACCAGCTCCGGTTTGACGATGGTGAACGCCGTCGCCCCCGCGGTGACGCCTGCCGACTTTTTCATGAACGACCTTCGCGAAAGTTCGTTGGTGCCTTCCATTACCTGCCTCTCAATCGAAGTGATTGTATCGTAATGCTGTCCGCAGCCTTTGCATGCCCATGTTGTGATGGGTCGTACATTGCCATGGCGGCCGCCGCTTGCCCCGATTATCTGTTCTTGACAACTGGTTAGACCCCGACCTATACTCCTAAGCGTCTTAGGTCACAACATAGAGACTCAAGCCCAAATTCTTCCCGGCACGCTCGATCTCTTGATCCTCAAGGCAGTCTCTCTCGGGCCACTCCATGGATATGGTGTTCTGCTTCGGATCGCGCAGATTTCGAACGGCGCTTTGGTAATCGAGCAGGGCGCGCTCTATCCGGCACTGTTCCGTTTGGTGCGCCAGGGATTGCTGAAGGCGAAGTGGGGCACGTCGGAGAACAACCGGCGCGCGAAATATTATGAGCTCACCGCGGCTGGCCGAAAACGGTTGCGAGAAGAAACCGGTGATTGGAACCGGCTGGCGGCGGCGATGGCCGCTGCTCTGAAAGCGCGCCCGGAGGAAGTATGAAGCTCTTGTCATCCATTCGTACAGTACTGGCGTTCGTCCTCCGCCGGTCTCGCCTCGAACAGGAAATGGAGGATGAGCTCCGGTTGCACCTGCAAGACCGCGCTGATCATTTGGAACGTCAGGGGCTCCCGCGCGCGGAGGCGGAGCGACAGGCCGGCGTCGAGTTCGGCGGCTATCAACGGTACAAGGAAGAATGCCGCGAAGCGCTGGGAACGCGCTGGCTCGGGGAAATCATCGCGGACGTGCGCTATGGCTTGCGGGTGCTCAGGAAGAACCCAGGCTTTGCCGCGATTGCCATCTCCATCCTGGCGCTCGGGATTGGCGCGACCACAGCGATCTTCAGTGTGGTAAACGCGGTCATGCTCAAGCCCCTGCCCTTTCCAACCGCCGACCGTTTGGTGCGAATCGAGTCGGTGATTGCCGCCACCGGGCGCGGCGGTGTGGCATCCTATCCGGATTTTCGTGATTGGCGGGCACGCAACCACGTTTTCGATGGCATGGCTGCCTTCCGAACCAACGATTTTACTTTGATCGGTGCGCGCGAACCCCGGCATTTGCAGGGAGCCATAGTCTCCGCGCAGCTATTTTCGCTGCTCGGGGTAGCTCCCGTAATCGGGCGTGGTTTCCTGCCGGAAGAAGACAAACCCGCCGCCGCGGGCGGCGCCGATCCCGTCATCATGAGCTACGATCTGTGGCAGCGTGAGTTTGGCACTGACACGTCGCCACTGGGGCGCGCCATTCAGCTGGGAGACCAGACATTCACTGTGGTCGGGGTCATGCCGCCGGCGTTCCAGTTCCCCGTTCAGGCAGAATCTATCGAGTTATGGACCACGATCGCCGTCGATGCCAGAGGTGGCGCGAACGCGATGACCGAACAGCGGGGTGCGCATTA
>DATLVQ010000118.1:0-7533 GCA_035577325.1 Bryobacteraceae bacterium
GCCGTTGTCGACGAAGTTTTTGGCAAGGGCATCGAGCAGTGCCTGGTTGGATGGCGGATTGGTGACGCGGAAATCATCCACCGGCTCGACGAGCCCCCGGCCCAGATAGTGCTTCACCATCCGGTTGGTGATGGCGCGCGCGAACCATGGATTCTTTGGCGACGTGATCCATGCGGCCAGCTTTTCGCGCACGTCTTCGTCCGGACCCTCAAATTCACTTGGGCCATCGAGATATTTCGGACCGATGGGCTTCTTGGTCTTGGGGTGAATTACTTCGCCCTTGACCTTCAGCAGCACCTGGCTCTCATCATTCTCGTACGTGTCCTTGATGCCCATGCGCCCGAAAAATGCCGCGAAGCCCCAGAAATCGTCCTGCGTCCACTTTTCCCAAGGATGGTTATGGCAGCGCGCGCACTCCAGGCGCACGCCGAGAAACACCTGGCTGATGTTGGTCGCGATGTTTTCCGGCTCAGAAAACTCGGTGATGTAGTAAAAATTCGCGGTCGGGTTGAATTTCAATTGGCCGGACGCGGTGAGCAGCTCAGTCGCGAACTGGTTGTACGGTTTATCTTCAAGAATCGACTTGCGCAGCCAGTTGTACATCAGCCGGCCGCCTTTGTAGCCCTGGTCGAGCAGCCCGGTGCGGTAAAGATCGGCGAAACGCGTGGCCCAGACTTCGGCGAACTCCGGCCGGGCGAGCAGGCGGTCGATCAGCTTGGCCCGTTTTCCTGAATCGCGCGATTCGATAAATTCCTTGGTCTCCTCGAGCGTGGGAAGCAGGCCCACGGTGTCGAGATACACCCTCCGCAGAAATTCATAATCCGATGAAAGCGGCGAAGGAACGATGTTCAGCCGGCGCAGTTTAGCAAAAACGAGATCGTCGACGAAATTGTTTCGCGCGACGTCGGGGTAATTCGCCATCGGAGGCTCGGCCACCACGGCGATGCGCGCCGCCACAGCTTTTCCCAGCGTGCGCACCATAATGGCCGTCTCGCCCACGCGCCGCGTTTGGATCTCGCCCGAGGGGCTCACTTCCACCACCGATTCATCGTTGGGTGTGTATTGCACCTTGCGCGTCAAATCTTCGCTCGATCCGTCGGTATAGGTGCCGGTCGCGCTTAGCTGGTGCTTGGTGCCGATGCCGATCAGCGTGATTTCTTCCGGAGTGATCCGAAGCGTTTTGAGCCGCGGCGAGCCCGCGCTGTCGTAGGTCGCGCCGTCACGGATCCAGTCGAGAATGGCTTCGTACTCGAGCGATCCCACTTTGAAGCGCTCCCCGCCGCCATGCGGCATGCTGAACGTGGGCTTCAGCAGGATCAGGCTCTTGGCGGGATCGGTGCGGTTGATACGGCGACCGTCCTGGTTTTTCACAATGGCGTCGAAATCCAGGTCCGGCTCGTAACCGAACAGCGACAGTTTGAAACCTGCCTGGCCGCGGATCGAACCATGGCAGTTCGAGTTGGCGCATCCCGACTTGGTGAAGATCGGGACAATGTCCTTCACGAAACTGAGCTTGGGTTTTTCCCCGGCGGTGGCCGCGAGCGCAGCCGAGAGCAACACAAGCGATACGCGAGCCATCATCGGGAACTTTCCTCCGCCGCTTCCATCTTTACCTCGATCGGTGGCGAGACCGCTCCGCCCGCCCGCAGGTGGAACGATTTCACCATCGTCGCCGCGCCAGCGCTCACACGCAGTTCGACTTGGCTGGCACCCGGTTCGAGCACGTTGTTCTCAAATTTTACACCCTCAAGCGCCGGTTCGGGCTCGATGGTCAGCGGAGTCTTGCCGCCGTCGAAGCGTTTCACGCGCACCTTGAGGCGCGCGACTTTACCGGTACCGAGCGCCAGGCTTTCGGGCGTCTCCAGCAGCACATCGGGCAATTCTGTGACGGTCGCAACCAGTTGCTGCTCTTCGAGTGGCCCCGTGACTTTCCCCACCGATTCCCACAGGTACTGAATCTCGGCTCCGTGCTCCACCGTTTTGCCGTCCATCGTCCCGCGCGCGTGCAGCCGGATCGAACGAAATCCCACCGGCGCATCGGGCGCCACGTGCAGAGGCAACAGGACGTTGGTACCGTCCAGCTTGCGCTCGAGCGCGCAGTTATCCTTAACGATAGTGTCCTTGGGCTCGGCGATCTGGTGCTCGGTGGTCACGCCCGGCCCAAGATCCTCCGCCCACACCTCGATGGGCTGGTCCCAGCCGCCCAGCCGCCGCGTGCGCACGGGAAGCAGGCTGGTCTTGCCGTGGTAGAGGGTTACCTGCGGGGCAAGGCCGATCACATCGAAATCCGGCTCGATGGGAAAAATCGCCAACCGGTAGACGTAGTTCGGGTTTCCGCGCTCGGCCGAGTCGCGGATCATGGCGACGTAGCGGCCGGCCTTCTCGAACTTATAGACCAGATAGGGGTCGAGATTGGGCGGCTGCGAGCCGTTCTGCTGCAAGCGGTCGTCGGCCGAAGCCACGAACTGGCCGCCCGCCGTGTAAATCACAAGTACAGGGTCGTCGAGATAACCCAGCTTCATCGAATCCACATCGAACGCAAGCCGCTCTCCCGCGCGCGCTTCGAAACTAAAGAAATTCTCAGTGCGCTTGTGATCGATCGAACCGCTCACAGCGACCGGCACCGGAACGGGCTGCGGATTCTGCCTCGCCCGGGCCGGCGTGGCGAGACGCTCTTCGAAATCGGAAACCAGAATCGGAATGGTGAGCGGCGCCTCTGTTGCTCCGGCGAACGCGTGCAATTCATGGCGGCCAGCCGTGACCGATGCGGGAACCGTCATGCGAAAGGTCAGCTCTTCCGATTTCGAGGCCACGACCCTGCCTTCCGCCAGTCCTTCGCCCAGCACTAGCCGGTCGATTTTCTCGAGATTCAGCCCGAAAATGCGCAGCTCATTGGCCGATCCGCGCCGCGCGCCCGCCGGCAGCATGCGCCAGGCGTAAGGCACCGCGCCCGCAATCAGCCGGTAGCTGCTGTATTTCGACCCTTCTTCCTCCGTGCCCGCCACGCGCACGAAATAATCGCCCGCCGTCGTGACCCGGAATTCCAAATGCGGGTCTTTGTGTATGTAGTAATCGTCGTTGAAATCGAGTTCGTTTCCGCGCTCGTCGAGAATCCCTAACGTGCCATCGAGCATCGAGCCGGCGCGCCGCGCCAGTAAATCGAACACCAGTACCTGGCCGGCTTCGGCATGGAAGCGAAACACGTCGTAGTCGGCTTCTTTAACGATACCGTCTACCATCGCCGGCAGTGTGATCTTCTGCGCATGCGCCAGATCGTTGTTCGGCTCCAGTTCACGCTGAGCGGAAAGTGAGCCCACGTGAAAAACGCCCACATACGTTCCTCGCGCCGTACGCACACGATAATCGTGCAGACCAATGGGCACATCAGGGCCCAATCCAATCCGGGCCTTCACGCGAAAGTAATCCGATGAAAGCACCTCGGCGCGGATATCCTTTCGCGCGAACGCGATTTCGCAGTCGTTCAAATTGCGACCCAAGAACTCGACTTCTACTGTTTCCCCGCCCCGCGCACCCAAGGGAAAGACCGACCGCACCTGAGGCGCAAGGTCCGGCAGCGTGGGATCGGCCGCCCTCGCCGGCGAAACCAGCGCCACGGCCCCCATCAGGACCCAGCAAAATGGGTTTGGCGATTGCACCTCAATAGATTAGCTCAACCCGCCCGGCCCGGACTCCCCCGGCCGTTTTTATCTTGCCCCTCGTAACAATTTGTATGAAAACACCCCCACCCTGGGGTACAATCTTTGAAACTGGAGGCTGGTTCATGCATCGGTTTCACCTTATCGCCATTGTGTTATGCCTGTTCACGTCTTTGACCCGTTTGGGAGCGCAGACTACCACCGGATCTATCGTTGGCACGGTCAGTGACCCCAGCGGTGCCGTGATTTCTGGCGCCAATATCACCGTGACCAATATTGATACCGGCATCGCCGTCAAGACGACGACCGATTCGACGGGGAACTACGTCGTGACGCCGCTTGCAGTTGGCCGCTATTCGGTCGGCGTGGAAGCCGCGGGCTTCAAGAAGTCGCTACGGACGGACATCACCGTCAATGTGCAGGACCGCGTTCGCGTGGATGCCGCGCTTGAAGTCGGCGCAGTCACCGATACGGTGGAGGTAGCGGCCGCCGCGCCACTGCTTCAGACTGACACGTCGTACCTCGGCCAAGTCGTTGAAAGCCAGCGGATTGTAGACCTGCCTCTCAATGGCCGCTATTTCAGCCGGCTCGCTATCCTCACGGCGGGCACGGCGCCGACGCCTGCCGGCGCGCGCGACGAGAAGACCGGCGGTTTCAGCTCCAACGGCGTCCGGCCCTACCAGAATAACTATTTGCTGGATGGCGTGGACAATAACAGCATGTCCGAGGACATGGTGAATCAGGCGTCTTATGTCGTAGGGCCTCCGCCGGACGCCATCGCCGAGTTCAAGGTGCAGACCAATTCCATGAGCGCGGAGTTCGGCCGCTC
Organism: Bryobacteraceae bacterium; assembly: GCA_035577325.1. GTDB lineage: Bacteria > Acidobacteriota > Terriglobia > Bryobacterales > Bryobacteraceae > QHXW01. Next base: position 4,486 of record DATLVQ010000118.1, read on the forward strand.
GGGCGGCGCCGTGCTGAACGTGACTATCAAGTCCGGCACCAACCAGTTGCATGGAACGGCCTACGAGTTTCTGCGCAACAGCGCCCTCGATGCGAAGAATTTCTTCGATTCGCCGACCGACCCCATCCCGCCATTCAAGCTGAACCAGTTCGGTTTCAGCACCGGCGGTCCGGTCTACATTCCAAAAGTATACGACGGCAAAAATCGCACGTTCTTCTTTTTCGACTATCAGGGCACGCGCCAGCGCACCGGTCATACCTTCCTGGCTACGCTGCCGCCGCCCGCCTGGCGCAATGGGGATTTCAGCGGATTCCAACAGATCTTTGACCCCGCTACGACCACCATCGACGCCAACGGCAATGCCACGCGGTTGCCTTTCGCCAACAATCAGATCCCGCAAAATCGGTTCAACCCGGTCGCGAAAACCCTCATGGACCTATTCCCCGCGCCAAATATCCCCGGAGATCAGGATGTGACGGGCGTAGGAAACAACTATCTGACCAATCCGGTCGAGCCGGACACCACGAATCAATTCGATGTGCGTATCGACCACAAAATTTCGGACTCCGATTCGATCTTTGGCAGATTCAGTTTTTCCAACAACCACCTGACGCCGCCAACCGCGATTCCTCCACCGCTCGATGGCGCCGATTTTGCCTCCGGCGATTTCCTCAACAACGCGCGCAACCTGGTGATCACGGAAACGCACATCTTTACGCCGCGCACCGTAAACGAGCTCCGCCTCGGCTACTCGCGCAACCGCTCGGAGCGCCTCCAGTTCAACTCCACCAAGAACCTCTCGGCACAATACGGCATTGGCGGCATCCCCTTTGGCCCGACCAACGGCGGCCTGCCTCAATTCAATGTCGGCGGCCTGAACAGTTTCGGCAGCGCCGAGTATCAGCCGACGGTCGAAATCCAGAACATTTACCACATTGTCGACAGCTTGAGCCTCATTCGCGGACGGCACACTATCAAGATTGGCGCGGAGATTAAGCCGCGCGTGAACTTCACCATTCTGCAGCCCCCGTATCCCCGCGGTGAGTTTAATTTCTCTGGAGCCTTCACCAACGACCCGAATAACCAAGGCAATACCGGCATGGGCGCCGCCGACTTCATGCTGGGAGTCCTGGATACCTCGATCCTGTCGTCCTTCATCGATGACACCTTTCAGCAGCCCGGGCAGTTTTACTACGTCCAGGATGATTTCAAAGTCACCAAGAAACTCACGCTCAACCTGGGCCTCCGCTACGATTATGTGACCTTCGCGATGGAGAAATATAACGCCGAGTCGAATTTCAACATCGCCACGAAGACGCTGGACATCGCTCACGGCCGGCAGGATCCGTTGCCGCCCAACTGGTACCCGACCATTCCAGTCAATCGAAATGCACCGCGCAGCCTGGTGCCGAACGAGAAACACGACTTCGGTCCCCGTGTCGGGTTCGCGTACAACATATTGAAAAACACCGTGATTCGCGGTGGCTACGGGCTCTTTTACTCCTCGTACGAAGCTGGCCCCTTAAGCATCCCCAACCCCGGCAATAATCCGCCGTTCTTCGTTCAGACCACGTACGCGCCAGTCAGTTCCGTTCAACCCAATCCGAAGGTGAACAACCTCTCCCAGGGCTTCCCGGCCGATGCGCTCACCAACCCGAACCAGCTTTTTCTGTTCGCCCTGGATCCCAAATTCCGCAACCCCAACGTGCAACATTGGAATTTCAGCGTGCAGCAGGACCTGGGGTGGAACGCGGTATGGGAGATTGCCTACGCTGGGTCCAAAGGAACCCATCTCTATGAGTTCCGCGAAGGCAATCCAATAGCGCCCTCCTCGGATCCGACCGCCGATTCTGCGCCCCGGCGCCCGTTTGCGGCTCTAGGTGACCTGGGCGATCTTACCTACTGGTGCGCCTGCAACAGCTCGCACTATCATTCGCTGCAAACCAAAGTCGAAAAGCGGTTTTCGAATGACCTGAGCTTTCTCACCGCATACACCTTCGGCAAGTCTATCGATGAGACTTCGCAGGCTTCGCTCGGGTTCGCCAGCGGTGGCGGCGCCCGCAATCCGATCCATCCCGAGTGGGAAAAAGCGCGATCCGATTTCGACATCCGGCATCGATTCGTGAACAGCTTGAGTTACGACGTTCCCTTCGGCAAAGGAAAGAAATTCGGGAGCGGAATGAGCGGCCTGGCTGATTTTCTCGTAGGCGGCTGGGAGTTGCAGGGCATCCAGTCTTTCAATACAGGGACGCCTCGGACCATCCGCGGGCGCGGCTTGTGCAACTGCAGCACTGGCGACTCGCGTCCCGATGTAGTTCCTGGGGTCTCGATTGTTCCCGAGCATCAGAGTGCCACCAACTGGATTAACAAGGCTGCCTTTACCGATCCGGCCTTTGGAACTTTTGGCAACGCTGGCCGCAACACCATCACCACGGCGAGCCAGGTGAACATCGATACGTCGCTGTTCAAGGACTTCCGCATCAAGGAAGGCAAGAAGCTGCAATTCCGGTCGGAATTCTTCAACATGATCAATCATCCGAACCTGAGGAGCAACAGCTTGAACAAGAATTACTATTCGGCGTCAGGCGGCCACTACACAGCTGCATGGCCGGCGCGCCAGATTCAGTTCGCTCTGAAGTTCATCTACTGAGGACTTACCTCGGACAATAGGGCAGGCTTCTGCGCCTGCCCTGTTCCTGCCTGTAGGGTGAGATGGCGGGCGGATAAGCCTGTCCACCCGGTACAATGCAAAACATGCATCGACGCCGTTTTCTAGGAACCGCGCTCGCCGCGGCCGCCCCGCGCAGTATGTTTGCCGCGCGTGAACCCGATATTGCCTTCGTTACCGAACCCCGCGCGCGCCTCGGCGTGGCTTCCTACCCGTTTCGCGCGTTCATCGAGAGCAGCCATAATCGCGATCGCGACAAGACCAAGCCCGGTATGGATCTCAAAGAGTTCCCGGCCATGGTGCGCGAGAAATACAACGTGCGCAACATCGAGCCGCTCGATTCGCACTTCCGCTCGCTCGAAACGTCCTATCTACATGCC
>DATLVQ010000119.1:0-6161 GCA_035577325.1 Bryobacteraceae bacterium
AACGAGTTTGACTTTCAAGGCCCCGATTCTTCGGGGCCTTTTTATTTGACGCTCCGATTTTTCGGGGCGTTTTCATTTTGAGGTCTCCGTTTTTTCCTGGGCTGCCTCATCGCTCCGCGGCCCTCTGTATCAGCGTCCGGAACGTCTCCCCCATGTCCGCCAGCAGTTGTTTCAGTTGCAAACGGCGCCGCATCTGTTCCCGCGGCGTGTCCGCCGCAAGTGCGCGCGCGAACTGATCCGCTGTTCCCGCCGAAATCAGCGTGCGAGACAGCGGCTCCAGCGTTTCGCGCTCAAGACCGATGCTCGTGCCGTGCTCGTCCAGGGCCGTGAAGCACACGTGCGCGGTGATGTCCTGTTCTCCCGGGTTCTTCAATACATCATCGGTCGCCTGGTGACGCCGGTAGCCCATCAGTGTACCGAGCGGAAAGCGTGGCAGTTCAGCCACAGTGTAACCGTAGTCGATGCTGAACACGTACCCCGCCTCGAGGGCCGCTCGAATCCGGTCGAGCCAGGCGAGCGCCGCGAGGTTCACTTCGAAGATTTGGCCATTGGAGAGGGTTCCGAGATATTTCTTTCGATAGCATTCCACTTCTTCTGGAGCCGCGCCCGCCTCCGCCCACGCGAACGAGTCGCCCGCGAGGCCCACGCACATCTCCCGCGCTCTGCCTCCCCGCATCACCGCCGCGTGGACCGGTAGGGCGTCGAAAAACTCGTTCGCGAAAATCACGCCCCGAATGCATTTCGGCAGGCCTCCGGCTTGAACGTCCACCGGAACATATCGGAACTCGCGCAGCGCTTCGGCCATTTCACCGCGGCCCGCGCCCAGTTCCACCACGGTAAAATCCTCGGGCGCTCCCATGCGCTGCCACAAATTGCGGATCCGGTCGGCAATCAGGATGCCGAACACGGGCTGGAGCTGTTCAGCGGTGTAAAAATCGCCGCGGATTCCAAACGGATCGCGGCGGCGGCAGTAGTAACCGAACTCGGGATGATAAAGCGCGGTCTCCATGAACCGTTGAAAAGAAATTGGTCCGCCGCGGTGAATTTCGTCGCGAAGGATTTCGGCCAGCGGGGTCATGCGTTGCGGCTTTGCGGGGTCCGGATGAACATTTCAACCAGATAATCGTGCAGGCAGTCGTAGAGATAGCGTTGCAGCGTCCACGAGAACTGGGAATGCTCGATGTCGCGCGGATGCAGCGGCGCGTAATACGTGTGCACGCCGAGATCGCGATTCTTCAGCTCGATGACCAGTTCGATGGCGCCATTTTTCTCCCGCGCCGAAAAATCGACAAGCGCGTGCTCATAACGAACCAGCTCCGCCCGCACTTTGGCGAGCGCCGGACTCTCCGGTGTCTCCACGCACCTATGCTAGCTTGAAATTTGGTTACCGATCCCATGGGCTGGACATGACGCTACCCGACAAGATCCGCGTGAAGCTCAGCTCGGAAGCGGCCGAATACGTCTCGATCACCCCGGTCGTCGTCCAGGAGATGCCGGTGCGCGATCTGGTGGAGCACATGCTCGGCATCACCGGAAAAGACGAAATCCGCGTGCGCGACCTGCTTCTGCGCGGGACACTGGTGAGCGGCGCGTCACGGTTCCGCTGGACCGGATTGGAGGCCCAGCCCGAGAGCATTCGTACTCTGCTCGACAGTTTTCCGGACGCCGATCCCTCGCGATCGTTCGACGCGATGCACTGCATACGCGTGGTACTGCGAGGGCCGCGCCAGCCGGTCGGCATTCCACGCGAAATCGGCACAACTCGCGGCATCTGGGCCCGGATTGTTCGCCGGAAAACGTTATGGGATCTGCTGATGGAAATCTTATCCGCGGGAAAGCCGCGATATGGCGGGTACTCTTATCGCGACCGTGCCGATGTCTATCAGCTTCCACTTAGCGGCGCGGATATCCAGCGCGTTCGTGAAGGTGCGCGACTCGTGCCGTTCACGGCGCTCCAGGGTCAAATTCGAATGGTGCCGATCGAGGCGGCGGAGTCTTACGTGGTTCGTGCGGCTCAATAGCCAGAACCCGCGGTGATTGACGAAGCAGGTTCTATGCTTGTGCATGCCGCCTACGAACTCGTCGTCCTCCGCTTGCGCAGTTCATCGAGCGTGACGGCCAGAATGATCACGGCGCCAATGATGGCCTGCTGCAGATACGGCGACACGCCCAGCAGGTCGCTCCCATTCGACAGCAATCCCATAATGAACGCACCGATCAGCGTCCCGGTGACGCTGCCCTCCCCGCCATGCAGGCTGCCGCCGCCGATCACGACAGCCGCGATGGCCTGCAGTTCGTAACCTTGCCCTGCGGTGGGCTGGCCCGTCATCAGGCGCGAGGCTTCGATCATCCCTGCCAGACCCGTCAGCATACCGCCGATGGCGTACACCGCCGTCGTATGGAAGTTCACTGGAATGCCGGCATAGACCGCTGCCTCCCGGTTGCTGCCGATGGCGAAAGCGTAGCGCCCCAGCCGCGTGTGCTCCAGAACGATATGCGTCACGATCGCGCATGCCACCAGAATCCAGAGCACAAAAGGCACGCCGAGCACATTCCCTTCTCCCAGAAAAGAAAATGCCTGCGGAATGCGGTGCACCGGCAGGCCGTTTGAAATGATCAGCGTCAGCCCGCGAAAGATGCCCAGCGTGCCCAGCGTCACGATAAAAGGCGCGATACGCAGTTGCGTGGTCATGAGGCCGTTGGCCAACCCGCACACCAGGCCGGTAGCGGTGCCGATCAGGACGCCCGCGGGGATCGAGAGGCCCTCTTCCATGGCCATGGTCCCAAGCAGTCCGCCCATCGCTAGAATCGCGCCCACGGAAAGATCGATGCCGCCGATGATGATGATCATGGTCATGCCCAGCGCCATGATGTTGATCACCGCCGTCTGCCGGACGACGCTCGAGAGATTCGTGTTGGTCAGAAAATGGGGCGACGCGATCGCCAGGGCGATAAAGAGAACGATCAGGCTCAGAAACGGAAGCAGGCGCTGGAGCACAATCCTATCGCCTTTTTTGGCCGGCGCGACCGGAGCCTCGGCTCTCTCAACTGCGGGTGAGTTCATGCGCGCTCCCCGGCAAGCGGCTGGGTTTCAAGCGCCGCATAGCGCAGAATCTCTTCCTGCGTAGTGCGGCCCGGCAATTCCCCGGTGATGCGGCCAGCGCGCATGACCAGAATGCGATCGGCGACCTGCAGCAGCTCGGGCATTTCCGAGCTCACCATCAGGATGGCCGCGCCGGCGCGCGCCAGCTCGTGCATCAAGTTGAAGACTTCCACTTTCGCACCGACATCGATGCCCCGCGTAGGCTCATCGAACAGGAAGATCTGCGCCTGCCGAAAGAGCCATTTGGCGATGACCACCTTCTGCTGATTGCCGCCGCTCAACCGTCCCGCCAGTTGGCGCGGCGAACCCGCGCGAATGCGCATTCGCCCAATGAAGTCGACCGCGGTGGAGTTTTGCGCTCTGCTGTCCACCAGCCCCAAGCGGCAGATGGCCGGCATGTTGGCCAGCGTAATGTTGTGCGCGATAGGCAGCCGCAGCGCGAGGCCGGTGATCTGGCGATCCTCGGTCACGAGCGCAATGCCCGCCTTCACCGCCTGCTTAGGCGAGCCAATCACTAACTCGCGCCCGCAAACCGAGACTTTGCCAGAATCGATCGGGTCCACACCGAACAGCGCGCGGCACAGTTCCGTACGGCCGGCGCCGATCAGCCCCGCCAGGCCGACGATCTCGCCCGCGCGCAGCGAAAACGAGATATCGTTCAACCGGCCCTGCTGGCTGACGTGTTCCACGCGCAGCAGCTCGTCACCGGGCGGCAGCGGATCGCGCTGATATATCGCCGAAACTTCCCGACCGACCATGTGGTGGATGATGCGCTCGGTGGTCAAACCTGCCAAGGGCCCCGTGTGTACCGTCCGGCCATCGCGTAATATGGTGACGTTATCGCCGACTGATTGCAGTTCGTCAAGCCGGTGAGTGATATAGATGACGCCCACCTGGCGCTCGCGCAGCGCGCGTACGATGCGGAATACTTCGGCCGCCTCTGCGCCCGAAAGGGATGAGGTGGGTTCGTCGAAGATCACCAGGCTCGAGCCGTGCAGGAGGGCGCGGCAGATCTCCACCAGCTGCTTACCCGCCGGAGTCAGTTTTTCGACCCGCCAATCCGCCTGTAGCGGAAACCCGTGCTCGGCTATCACGCGGCTGGCGGCTTCCATCATATGGCGCCGCCGGACCCAGCCCAGCGGCAAACGTTCTTCGCGGCCGAGGTACAGGTTCTCGGCCACGGTCAGGTGCGGCGCCAACAGCGATTCCTGGTGGACCATCGAAATTCCGATCGCCGCGGCTTCGGCCGGAGTTTTCAAGTGGACTTCGCGGCCCTGCCACAGCATCTGACCGGCATCGCGCTCCACGATTCCGGCGATAATTTTCATGAGCGTGGATTTGCCCGCGCCATTTTCGCCGAGCAGCAGGTGCACTTCGCCAGGCTGAACGGCCAGATTGCCATCTCCCAGCGCTGTTACGCCGCCGTACCGTTTTTCGATGTGGTTGAGTTCGAGGAGCACCGGAAGCGAACAGTTTACAACGGTTTCGGCTCGTTACCGGTGTGGTGGCCGCGGAGGGGCGCCCGGCTAACGCGCCGCAAGCGAAATCCGAACGCCCGCCCGCAATAAGAAAGGTTCCAATTGACCCACTTTACAGCCGCGCTTCCCACCGGCATGCCCGGCTGAAGCTTTGGCAAACAGGACAGCGTGATGCTATCTTCTCGGCTCCCCACTTCTCCGTTTTACGGAAAAGCGTATTAGCGCCTTGAAGCTCACCCGCCGCGTCCTCCTGCTTGGAGCTTGCACCTCGAAATGACCTTTCGCTCGCTTACCCCGGCTACCTGTTTCCAGATCGCCGGTATAAGGTCGCCGCTCCCGGCCATATCCTTCGATGCCCGCTGAAATTCGATCAAGCCCGTTCGGCTTTTTCGCTACTCCACTCAATCCGGTTAGCCCCGGACCGGGCGGGATCAACGCGATGAGCCCGTTGCCCGACTTCATTCCCGCGCTTCCAGCGGCTGCTGAATTTGCACTCCCCTTGGGGACGATTAAATCCCCTGCGGATCGCAGCGTTCCATCCAGCCTGCCACCGGAAAAACTCGCCTGTGATTCGCCCGATTTCCCTTCGCTCCCCGTCGGCCTTTTACTTTTTGGCAATCAGCCTTCGGATCAACGTTCCAGGTCCGCTACGTTTCACCCGGCTCAACTGTTCCGTGAACCCCTTGGAACCAAAGCCATCATGCGCTGGAACAAGATTTAGGTCAAATGAAATTTTGCCGTTTGAATGTGATTTCCTCAACATTCTTCATGTGCGATTTCATGCATTTAGCGGAACCCGCAGTGCACGAACAGTGGAAAAGCCGCAAGCGCTCGTGGAAAAAACATGCTGGGTTGCGATTGTTCTGCGGCACCCGTTTTTTTTAGCACAGACGGGGGCAGTTTGCGCAAAGCTTGCGGTGCGGGAATATGAAAACCAACCACGGGTCCAGGCGATCCTCCCCTGACCTTAGCTACTATTCGCCTTCCGGTGCTTCGCCCAGATCCTCGGCGCGGTTCTCAAACTTGGTCAGATGATGGAGAAATACGAGATCTACTTTTCCGATGGGGCCGTTGCGCTGCTTGGCGACAATGAGTTCCGCCATGCCGCGCAGGTCTTCGCGGTCGCGCTTGTAAACCTCTTCGCGGAAGATGAAAGCCACCAGATCGGCATCCTGTTCGATCGATCCCGATTCCCGCAGATCGCTTAATTGGGGCCGGTGATCCCCCTGGCGCGTCTCCGGAGCGCGGCTCAGCTGCGAGAGCACCAGCATCGGCACGTCCAGCTCCTTAGACAGGAGTTTCATGCCCCGCGAGATAGTGCTGATCTCCTGGTTGCGGTTCTCGAAACGCCCGCGGCCGCTCATCAACTGGAGGTAATCGACCACCACCAGCCCCAGTTTGCGCTGCTGCTGCAGCCGCCGCAGTCCGGCGTGCATCTCCATCAGGTTCACGCCGGCGGTGTCATCGATGTAGAGCGGCGCCTCCACCAGCTGCGCCGCGGCCGCCTGCAATTTGCGCCGCTCGTCCTGATTCAGATATCCGGCGCGAAACCGCTGGCTATCCACGCGCGCGGTGGCGCA
>DATLVQ010000120.1:0-10349 GCA_035577325.1 Bryobacteraceae bacterium
CACCAACGTCAATTTTACTTACGTGCAGGGCGCCGTGTTGCCCGCGGCGCAGAAGGTGGCGGTCAAGACGGGTTCAGGGACGCCCGCTTACACGACGGCAATCGTTCCGACACTCACGACGGCCTCCGCGTTGTGGCTCACCGCAACGCCGGATACCGGTGTGCTGCCGGCAAATGTGAATTTTCGCGTCAATCCGACCGGCCTTGAAACCGACACGTACACGGCAGCTATGGGGTTCATGGCGGTAACAGGTGAGGGAGACTACTCTGCGGCCCCGCCTTCCACCGATGGCTTTATCATGACGACCTCAGCTCTCACGGCCCTATGGCCCTCGCAGCCCGCGAGTCCATTTCCCATGAATCCGCCGCCCGCCGTAACCATTGGCGGAAACCCAGCCACGGTTCAGTTACTCGGGGCCTTTCATCGGCGGCCTCCTGGGCATTTTGCAGCTCAATGTGACCATTCCGGCCGGGGTGACCGGTCAGGCTATTCCGGTTCTGGTCACTATCGGCGGTCACACGACGCAAGCGGGGGTCACGATAGCGACCAAACCATAAGGATCGTTCACCTTAGCGGCGGCTAATCCGCGAGCCGATCTTGGCGAAACGGGAGACGCAACCACCTCCTGATATACTGGTACTGTTGCTTCTATGAACACCCGCGCGAAATTCCTGGTTGTAATCAGCTCGACCTTTCTGGTGCTCCTGCTATTGCTGGGCACCGTTCTGGGTAAGGGCACCACGCCCGATAGCCCGTATAGGCACCTGCAGGTCTATACCGAGGTTGTCTCGCGGATCAAAAGCGAGTATGTCGAAGAGCCGGACATGAAGAGCGTGACGCTGGGCGCTCTGAACGGGATGCTCGAAGCGATCGATCCGTTCGCCAGCTATCTCAATGCCGATCAGTATAAGGAATACCAGAAGCATAGCGAAGGCTATAAAGGCGACGTGGGATTGATTCTTTCGAAGCGTTTCGGCTACATCGGCGTGGTAAGCGCCATTCCCGGATCGCCCTCCGCCAAAGCGGGGCTTTCGACCGGCGATATGATCGAGACCATCAAAGGGGTGGCCACGCGCGATATGCCGCTGGCGTACGCCACTCTGCTGCTGCGCGGCGAGCCCGGAAGCACGGTCGAAATCACAGTGCTGCGCCGGCGTCCCGAACCACAAAAGATGACGCTGACGCGCTCGGCCCTGAAACCGCCGCCGGTGAACTCGAAGCTCATGCCGAACGATGTCGGTTATATCCGGCCGGAGACATTGTCGCCGGCAAAAGTGCAGGAGATCGCCGCCGATCTACGGGACCTCGCAAACAAAGGCGCCAAGAAACTGGTGCTCGATCTGCGCCAGTGTGCGGTGGGCGAGCCGGAAGACGGTATCGCCCTGGCGGATCTGTTCCTCGACAAGGGTATAGTCACCTACCTGCAAGGGCAGCGCGTGGCCCGGCAGGACTTCAAAGCCGATCCCGCCAAAGTGATTTGGAAGCAGCCGGTGGTGGTGCTGACGAATCGTGGTACCGCCGACGGCGCCGAAATCGCGACTGCCGCTCTAGGCGACAACAACCGCGCGCAGGTGGTCGGAGAGCGTACGTATGGCGATGCCTCCCTGCGGCGCGCCCTCACCATGGATGATGGCAGCGCGATCATTCTGTCCGTAGCGAAATACTATTCACCCGGCGGCAAGGCCATTCAGGATACGGGTGTGACGCCGGGCGAGGTTGTACAGGAGCCGGAGCCGCAGCTCGAAACCGAAGAAGACGGCGAAGCAGTTCATCCCGATGCGAACGAGCCGGAACACAAGACGGGCGAAGATGTCATTTTGAAACGTGCCCTAGAGGTTCTGAATAAGTAGACCAATCGCCGACGACTTCTGTCTTCGACTCGGGTGGCCCAAAATACAACACGCAGTGTCCCTTCTGGCCGACAATTCTGCATCACCCAGGACCAATAGCCGCTGGATAACGTTATCTACTCGACCGCCAGCAGCGTGTGTGTGACAACTTGGCACACAAGCTGCAGCTCTCACGAGCATAATCTTCCGTAACTCCTGCAATTTGCAAGCGTCCAGTGGTAACTCAATTGGTACAGAGATTGCCTTTGATACCTCCGGCAACATGATCCGGCTCAAGGCGTACCAATCAGTTCTCCGTGCCGTCTCATTTCCGCGGGCGCTCGCGATGTTGCTGTTTCACCGGCCCGCACTCATTCCGAAGCTGCCTCAGGCAGCGGCCCTTCTCCCGGGGCCGTACGCGATTCCATCCAGGCTACGGTGTCGCTGGTCACCTACGCTGCGATGGCCTGGGGCGCTTCGGTCCTTTTACGGAATCAGAAACTGGGATCTGATGGCCCCCTGCCGCAATCCGGAGGAATACTGATGCCAACGAAAGCAAAACTTTTCGTTGCCCTGGCAATCATTCCGGGCCTGACCATGCTCTCGTTGGGCGTCTCGCACTGGGAGTCAGCCGATCCGGTGCGCTTCACAATCTACTTCTTGCTCGCACTGGTAGCCTCGACGTTGAAAGTACGGCTGCCCGGCTTAACAGGTACGATGTCGATGAACTTCCTGTTCATATTGATCGGCATTTCGCAACTAAGCTTCTCGGAAACCCTGGCGTTAGGCGCGGTCGCGACGGTCACTCAGTGCATGTGGAAGACTAGAGTGCACGCCAGAATCCCACAAGTACTGTTCAACATCGCGGCGTTGACGATGGCCATCACGAGCGCGCACTTCATCTATCATCTGCCGCGAATCCAGCAGGTGAACGGAAGAATGCCTGTGTTGCTTGCGCTGGCCGCATGCTTCTTTTTCATGACGAACACCGTGCTGGTGGCGACGGTACTGTCTCTAACCGAGGCCAAGCCCTTCGCGCGGATCTGGCAGGAATGCTACATCTGGTCGTTCCCATATTATCTTGTTGGCACCGGCATCGCCGGTTTGGTCAATGTCTCCGGGCAGTACGTCGGTTGGAAAACCGCACTTCTCATAGTGCCGATTATGTATCTCGTGTATCTGCATTACCGCTTGTTTGTCGAGCGCCAGGCCATAAAAACGAACGGGTAAGTGCGCCGAGCCTGTGCCCTCCGCCACCCTTCCAGTAAATCGTCCATAAACAGTGAATGGCCAGGTAAGTGACAGTCTGTCACTGAAATTAGTGGTTCGTTCTTGACTAAGTCCTATGAGCCTTTAATTCAAATACTTTAAGGAAGGCGGACAGTTGAAAAGCCGCATGCGATTAACTTGGTGTAACGATCAAACGTTATACACACACCGAATCGAGAGGAGGATCATTCGCCCGGGTACTACTACTGGCAACACTAGCTGTCTCGCTTGCGCGCGGCAGCGGCAGTTCTAAGCTGGCACCCGATGCCGAGAGCGCCACGGGTGGCAGGAGTGGCCGGCCATTCACACGGCGGCTTATCCAATGCCCGCCGAGGCGGTGTCCTTGCAATAGGACTACACACCCTCATTTCAAATCCGTCGGCGCGCTCCAGCCGTGTGTTCATCTGCAACGAGTACGTCAAGGTCTGGAATGAGATGTTGGTAGAGCACTGAAAACAGCAGTCCGCCAAGGCATTCCGGGCCCTCAATGAACTGATCGTGATGCCCGTTGCATGAAGGCTCTGCCCCACGAACGCGGTGATTGCACCCGACGCCGAAATGGCTAAGAATCCCTTCAAGGGCAGCGACTGCCCGCTCCCGGTAGTTCTAGACCACGCCGGGTTGCCTCGCGGAAGCTGGCTCAACTGGGCAGTATAATGTGAGGCGGAGAAACTGCCCCATGAATCGAAAAGCGAATTTCACCCTAGCACTGGCCGCCGGATTGCTAGGCGGCATGTTTTCCCGTTATCTGACACCAACACCCGTTTTTGCTCAAGTCCAAGCATCCGCCCCCAAAGAGATCCGGGCGCAGAGCTTCTTCTTAGTAAACAAGCAAGGTACCCCACTTGGGAGAATCGGATTTGACTCTGATGGCCTGCCGAACAATTACGCTCGTTGATGAGAATGGCCGCACAATCTGGAGTACCAAGGCCACCCCACTACTGATGCAGTCTAAGCGATAGAGCGTATCATGCTCCACTCCGATCTGCCGGAACTGATCGTCATCTGGGCGGTGACCGTGCTGCTGTTCGCTCCACGACGGCGGGGAGGGCCAATATTCAAGAGTCCACCGTCGCCCAGAACGCCCCTTTTTCATTCCTTGGATCGACCCTATTGGCCGGTAAAAGTGTGAACGAGAGAGTACGCGAAATTCCTCCACACATTCGTTCCCCACAACGAAAAGAGGATCGCTTGAGCGGCGAGTATGACGAGTGCCCCCCGAACGGTAGCGGGATGAAGTTTCCACTTGAGGGTAACTGCGTCGAAGGTGATGAGGGGCACCAGTAAACAAGAATCCAAGAAGGCTGCAAAAAACCAGTAACCAAACCCGGATGGTAGCCATCGAAGCCGCTGAACGGCAGCCTCAAGCGAAATGAAGAGAGCGAACGTTATGAGGCGTTTGTGCCACGCGGACTGCACACGCTTGCGATATGCCCAGACGAGAAAGACTGAGAATGAAAAATAGACATAAAGGAACGGGAGCAGCCTATCGTAAATCCTTCTGTCTTCAGGAAGCGGGTGCGTTGCTAGGCCCCGGAAGTGCACAAACATCATCGACAACAGCGCAAGCCAACCGAGAGCGAAACCGAAGTTGCCTATCCTTCTGTGTTGCGCTATATGGCCTGTAGCGCCCAGATAAGCCTGCACGAAGAACAGCACAATCCATGCCACCATAATCGCGGCATGGATAATCACCGGCCACGAACTCGGCGGCTTCATGTGCTGCTGGCCAGCATATTCCGGCACGAACGCCAGTAGCACGATGACAACCGCTAGTAGCGCCATGCCAGGGAAGAAGAGCCCTTGCCGACTGAGGCGGGGTGGGGTCGCACGGACCGGGCTGATTGCAGAGTGAGGGATAGTCGTCATCGGCCGACTCCAACCTGAGGCAACAATTAGAACATGCGCATCGCCTTGGTCTCAAGCGGATATCATTTGGCGACTGACGAGCAAACCGGAAGTTGAGACCAATGGTCATGTGGGGCTACAATGACCTCGCCCGAAAGGGCGAATTACTCACTAACGGAAAGCGCCCTCTCTCCATTTCCCGCTGAACCTGCACAATATGACATTTTCACGATTGGCGCGGGTTACTCCGACATTCGGGCGGCAATCCAAAGTCAGGATGCAAACAGCGGCTTGGCCAAGTCGCTGACAGCGGTGTTCGACCCCGCGGCCGGAACGGTATGGGTGCAATTCGACTCTTCCGGGATTTTGGGCACCTCTCCCAGTTGGAGTTCGTCGGTAGCATTGGGCGACACCGTCTTTCGAAATCTGTCTTCTGTCGTGTGGGGCGCCTCCTTGGTTTGGGGCGACACGACCTCGGCAGAACGGCGAAGATTGGTATCGCGGTTGGGTGATTTTTTGATTTATACAGGCCCTGGATGAACGGCTTTACCTTGCCGCATGGCGAGATTCGCCAGGTGCGATGTGCGCGCAGCTTCGACGCCGGCGCGGACGTGAGCGTTGGGCAAGGCACGAGTGCGGATGCAATCCAGCCAGTTCTGGAGGTTGGTGCGCGTACCGTCATCGGTGCTCTTCATTACCATGTCGGGCTCCGGCAGATCGCGGTCGTTGCGATGCTGATTGGCTTCGCGATAAAGCCAGAAGCCGGAGCGGGTCAGCTTCATGATGCCTTCGCTGCCGCGAAAGATGATGCCCCCATCCTCCAGCGAGCTGACCATGGTGCCGTTATATGTCGCAGTGTAGTTTTGCGGAAACAGGATGGACGCATTGACCGTGTCCGGGCATTGCCATTCGCGCAATGCGTGAGTGGAGCCGGAGGCTTCCACGGAAGTGGGGGACGGGCTGTTCATGAACCACTGTACGACATCGATCCAGTGCGTCATTAAATCAGTGAAAATTCCACCGCCAAAATCCCAGAAGAAACGCCAGCGCCGATAGCGGATGGGCTCGAACGGCTGGTCGGGAGCCGAACCGAGAAATGCCTTCCAGTCGAGCCGGGTCGGATCGATCTGCGGTTCCGGGTCCTGCCAAGTGGTGCGAACGTAATTCTGATACCAGTACATCTCCGCGAGAGTGATTTGCCCCAGCCGTTTTCCCTGGATGAGCTCTTTGGCGAGGAGGTAATGATCCCAGCTGCGCTGCTGGGTACCGGTGGCCACTACGCGCTTGGATTTTTCGACACCGGCGATTAGTTTGTCGCCCTCGGCGAGCGTGTGCGTGATCGGCTTCTCGCAGTACACGTCCTTGCCGGCGGCCACGGCGTCGAGTGTCATGGGGACGTGCCAATGGTCTGGCGCGCCGATCACAACGGCGTCGATATCACTGCGGCCGAGGACTTCGCGATAGTCGCTGGCCGGCTTGGTTTGCGGCCCCATTTTCTCGACAGCTTCGAGACGGCGGGGTTCGTAGACATCGCATGCGGCGACGATTTCGTTACCAGCAAGTCCCTTCAGTAGCTCCGCCAGATACATGCAGCGTCCGCCGGTGCCGATGAGGCCGATGCGGATACGGTCATTTGCGCCTAGTGCGCGGCGACTTGCCAGCAGCGTGCCGGCGAAGGCTGTGGCGACGAAATCTCGGCGGTTCACAGGAGTAAAGTATCACAAAGAAATGGCGGTCGCTCGCCGGGGAGGCGCGGGCGTGATTCTGGAAAAAGAGAGAAACTGGTATGGAATGCCGATTGTGATGGCGATGGCGCTGCTGGCCGCGGGCGCCGCGGATGGCGTGATTCTGAAGCCGGTGGCGAACATGTACTCGCGGCCGAGCGAAGAGGCTGACGTGGTCTCGCAAGCCATCTACGCCAGCCACATTGGCATCCTCGAGGAACGCAGCGGCTGGGCGCGCGTCCGCACTATTGACGAGTACACGGGCTGGATGCAGGCAGCTGACTTCAAACGTCAGGAACCTGGCGGACGGGCGTATGGATCGTCGGGACGCGTGGCTCAGGTCAACAGCCTCTTTGCGAATGTGTATCGCGAAGCGAGCGTCACCAGGCATCAGCCCCTTCTCACAGTACCTTTTGGAACGACACTTGAAGGTACTCAGGAGGTGGATGCCGCGGAGCGGTGGATTGAAGTGCGGCTTCCAGACGATCGTCGTGCCTGGGTGCTGCGCGGCGATATCAACCTCGATCCGAAGCCGATGAGCCTCGAGGAAGTCATCGCACTGAGCAAGCGATTTTTGGGCCTGCCTTATTTTTGGGGCGGTACTTCGAGTTTTGGATTTGATTGCTCGGGGTTTACGCAGATGCTGTGCCGCCGGCGCGGGATCGGGATTCCGCGGGATGCGAGCTTGCAGGCAAAATGGGCGGGAGCCGCGCCGGTAGAAAGGAACGATCTCCAGGCGGGCGATCTGCTGTTTTTCGGCGAGTCAAAAATCACGCACACCGGCATGTATATTGGCGGCGGCAAGTTTATCAACGCCACCACCCATGACCGGCCTGCCGTCCAAATCAGTGACCTCGCCGATCCCTATTGGACGAAGCGTTTCATCGCCGCGAGGAGACTGAAGTGAGAAGGAGAGACGTGTTCAAGGTTCTGAGCGCGGCGGCTGTTGCGCCGGCTGCATCGAGCGCTCCCGCGAAGGGTGAAGCGGCGGTCGAATCGAAGATTGTTCGTCTGAAATTACGCCACACCTGGACCACAGTGATGTCGTCGAGTGAATACCGCGATACCGTGAACGTACGGTTTACGCGCAACGGCATTACGGGTGTGGGTGAGGGCGCGCCGATCGTGCGCTACAAGGAGAACGCGGCGGAGGCTCAGCGAGCAGTCGAGACTGTCCAGAGCATGCTCGTTTCCGCCGACCCGTATCAATTCGCGAAGGTGATGGCCGAACTGCGTCGCCGCGTCGCGGGACAACAGGCGGCTAAAGCGGCCATCGACATCGCTCTAATGGATTGGTTCGGCCAGAAGATCGGCGTACCGCTGTATACATACTTCGGGCTGGACGCCGGCGACGCGCCGGTCACGACATTCTCGATCGGCATCGACAATCCGGAGATGACGCGGCAGAAGGTCCGAGAGGCCGAGGATTATCCGGTCCTGAAAATCAAAGTAGGGCTCGACACGGACGAAGCCACCATCGAAGCCGTGCGCAGCGCAACCAAGAAGCCGCTTCGCGTCGACGCGAACGAAGGCTGGAAAGACAAGGAGGAAGCGGTCCGCAAAATCAACTGGCTTGAATCGCAGGGCGTGGAGTTTGTCGAGCAGCCCATGCCGGCGGCGATGATCGAAGAGACGCGCTGGGTGAGGAGCCGCGTGCACATTCCCATCATTGCCGACGAATCCTGTCTCCATCCCAGCGACATTCCGAAGATGGCCGGCGCTTTTGATGGCGTGAACGTGAAGCTGGATAAAGCAGGCGGAATTATGGAGGCCTACCGCATGATCGAGATTGCCAGATCGCTGGGCATGAAAACGATGCTTGGGTGCATGATATCCAGTTCTGTGTCGGTCACGGCCGCGGCGCATTTGTCGCCGCTGGTCGATTATGCGGATCTCGATGGAAATTTGCTGATTACAAACGATCCGTACAGCGGTGTTCTGGTGAAAAACGGGAAGCTGATTCTTCCGAACCGGCCTGGCCTGGGGCTCAAGCCAGTGGCGGCTTAGCTAAGCGGGGACCGGCGGCGCCTGGTTTACAAGCGCGAGCTTTTCTTCTGCCAGCCGCTTTACTTGCAGAATGCTTTCCATCTTGATGTGCTCATAGCCGCGAATCTGATCTGGCAGGCACGCAATTTCCAGAGCGAGTGGCAGGTTCTCGGGCGTGACACGCTCAAGTACTTCCTCAATGAGACTGCGATACCAGCCGATCAAGGCACGCTCTTCACGGCGGATATCCGCATAACCGAAGAGATCGAGGGGCGTTCCACGAAGCGATTTCAGCCGGGCGAGCAGCCATAAAGGTCCCCGGAACCATGGACCGAGTTTCAACTTTTTCTTTAGACCCAAAGCGCGAAGTAGCGGAGGATGAAGGTTGTAGCTGACGGATTCGGCGGATTGCCACATGCCGCGAACTTGCTGCTCAAAATCAGGTTGCGTAAGCAGGCGCGCTACTTCGTACTCGTCCTTGTACGCCATAAGCTTGAACAAATAGCGAGCTACGGACTCGGCCAGGGCAGGCGCGCCCGCGGCGACTTGCTCGACGAACGTGCGATATTGTTCGGCATAGCGGCGGTCCTGATAGCGTTCGAGCTCGGCGACGCGACGCTCCACCAAACTGGTGGGCTTCGCTTCCGGCTGGCGCGGTTCGATAATTTCTTCCACCGAGCGGGCGTCTTCGTAATACTTGCGTCCCCACAAAAACGCCTGAATATTGCGTTCGGCTTCTACCCGGTTGAGCCTGATCGCCTCTTCGATGGAGGCTGCAGAAAGCGGAATCAGACCGCCTTGATAGGCGACACCCAATAGAAAAATGTTGACCGCGAGATGGCTGGCGAAGAGAGCTTCGGCAAGACGCGTGGCATCCACGTAAATGTTGCGGCCCTTGCGCGTGCAGGCGTCAATGAGGTCGACAATGCGCCCGGGACCGTGCAGGACCGCGCGGCCACGAACCGCATCACCCGTTGGAATTTCCGCTGTATTCACCACCGCGACGGTGCGTGAAGGGTGCGCGCGGCAGAGATTTTCAGCACTGCCTGCGCCGAGCAGATCGAAGCCCAGGATTAGATCAGCATTACCGTAGCCAATCTTGGCAGCGGCCTCAACAGGGCGCTCGCTGAGAATGATGCTCGAAACGACGGCGCCGCCTTTTTGAGCGAGACCTGTCTGGTCGAGCGTGATCACCGAAAGATTTTCCAGCCAGGCGGCCGTGGCCAGCAGGGCGTTGATGGTTACGACACCCGTGCCGCCTATGCCTGGAGCGAGGATGGCGTAGCCATCGCCGGCCGAGACTCGGTCTCGAGGTTCCAGCGCTTGGGCCGGCGGCAACTGGGGTACGCTCTTTTTGCGGAGCCCTGTACCGGCCTTGATCTTCACCGTGACGAACGACGGGCAATCACCCATCACGCAGGAATAGTCCTTGTTGCACGAGGACTGATGGATACGGGTTTTCTGACCGAATTCGGTCTGGACCGGGTGCAGGCTCATGCAGTTCGACTGGCGCACGCAATCGCCACAGCCTTCGCAGACGGCCTCGTTGATGACTACGCGAATGGTGGGTTCTTCCAGTTTCCCGCGCGAGCGCAAGCGCCGTTTCTCGGCGGCGCACTGCTGCTCGAAAATAATAACAGTGACGCCTTCAATCTGTTCGATCTCATGCAGGACATCCGGCAGTTCGTCGCGG